>JANPMR010000318.1:0-5865 GCA_031427055.1 Rubrivivax sp. | reverse complement strand
GACCAGGGGCGCCTTGGGCACGTCAGGCGTCACGGGGCGATGGGGTCGTCACCACCGCCACAAGCGGACAAGAGCAAGCCCAGGCCGAGGCCCAGGGCCCAGGGGATGACACGGGGCCGGGCGGGTTGAATTGATCGCACGGAGATGGCTCCAAAAAACAGGTTTGAAGGCTCGCTTTGCCAGGCCGGCAAAGCGTGGTTTCACGATAGGCAAACCTACGACGTCTGGGTATCGGCCAAATGCCCGATGGGGGCGGGCCGATCGATCCACAAGCTTGGGGATGACAGGGTGGCGGGTCAGGCGCGGCGCCGGCGGGCCGTCGCGCAGACCAGCAGCCCCAGGCCGCCCAGCATCATGGCCAACGTCGACGCTTCGGGCACCGCAGTGACACCCTGCACCTGGAACGTCAGCGAGGTATCGGCGAAGGTGTATCGATCCAACGGGTTGCTGACAGTGACCGACTCGCCCGACACCGAGTAGACCGGCATCAACATCGAATCGCCGCTTGACCAGGTAATGCGGTAGGTGCCGGCGTCCAGCGTGAGTTGGCCGACGGAGAAGTCAACGAGGTTGAAATCAACGAAGTCGTTCAATTGAGGGCCGGGGGCGACAATGGCTGCCGCCTCGAATCCAGACGAGGAGCCTTTGAAGCCCCCGTTCTGGTCAACGATGCTGACGCTGGGCAGGATGTAGTGATTGTCAGGATCGAACGCGGCCGCCGCCAGCGAGCTGACGAAGACGATGCGCTGGACGGTGCTTCGCTGAGCGAGCAAGAACGTGGTCTCAACGCCCATGGAACTGCCGGTCATGACCCAACCATCGGGTTGAGCGGCCTGAGCGGCCAGGCTGAACCCGCCCGACTCGTAGAGGGTGACAGCCAGGGCGTTGCCCAGCAAGGACAGGGTGATTGCGGCCGCGGCGGCGGCAACGGGATGCTTGTTCATGGTGGTTCCTGGGTTGGTCATGGCGCGGCGACAGGCCGATCTGCAGTTCGGTATTGAAGTTGCCGGTAACAGGCTGCTTCCAATCCCAGAACTTAGTTGCCGGCGGCTTGGCCGCCCATCGGCCAAATGGCCGATCCCCCCTCAGCTGCGGGGTCGTCGCCTCAGTGCTGCGATGACCGCGGCGCCAGCCGGCCGGGCAGGCTCAAGCCCACCCGGCGGTCGGCCAGCAGCCGCTGCAGCAAGGCCTCGGCCCCGAAAGGCTTGTGCAGCACGTCCAGGCCCAACTCAGCAAACCGGGCCACCAGCGCCGGCGCGGTGTCGCCGGTGATCAGCAGCGCCGGCACCGGGCCCATCTGCGCGTGCAGCCGGGCGATGGCCTGCAGGCCGTCGCCGTCGGGCAGGCGGTGGTCGGTCAGCAGCCAGTCGGGCCGCGGCAGGCCGACCGCCAGGGCCTGGTCCAGGTCGGCCAGGCGGGCGTGTCGCAGAACCTGGGCACCCCAGGCTTCCAGCCGTTCGGCCAGCGCCTCGCGCACCGCCGGGTCATCGTCCAGCAGCCAGATCTGCTGGCCGTTCAGCGGCAGGCTGGGCGGCGCGTCGGCTTCGGTCGCGTCCACCAGGCTGGCAGCCCTGGGCAGGGTGATCGTGAAGCAGCTGCCGCGGCCCGGCACCGACCGCAGCGCCAGCGGATGGCCCAGCAGGTCGACACTGCGGCGCACGATGGCCAGGCCCAGGCCCTGGCCCTTGCGGCGGTCGCGCTCGGGGTTGTCCAGCTGCACGAAGGGCTCGAACACCTTGTGCTGGTCTTCGGGCGCGATGTCACGGCCGGTGTCCCACACCTGCAGGCGCAGGTTTTGGCCGCCGGGGCGCACGGCCACCAGCACCCCGCCGCGCGCGGTGTAACGCAGCGCATTGCCGACCAGGTTGCGCAGCACCTGTTCCAGCAGCACCGGGTCGGACACCACCACCTGGTCGGTCGGCCTGAAGCGCAGCTGCAGGCCCCTGGCCTGCGCCGCCGCCTGCTCGTGGGTGGCGATCGCGTCGAACATCGCCTGCAGGGCCACGGGCTGCCGCTGCGGCGCCGCGGCCTCGGTGTCAAGCCGCGACAGGTCGAGCAGGCCGCGCAACAGGTCTTCGAGCGCACGGACGGCGTCTTGCGTGCGGTCGAGCAGGCGCCGCAGGTCCGGTGCCTGTGGGCCGGATGCCAGCCGCTCGCGCACCAGGCCCACCAGCAGGCCGATGGCGACCACCGGCTGGCGCAAATCGTGGCTGGCCGCAGCCAGGAATCGGGTCTGCGCCTGGTTTGCCTGGTCCAGCGCCCGGGTACGTTCGGCCACCCGCGATTCCAGCCGTGCCGCCAGGTCTTCGCTGGCGCTCAGCGCTTGCACCATGCGCTGCACCAGCACCAGCGCAAACCACACGCAGCCCAGTGGCACCGCATAGGGCAGCCAGAAGAAGTGGGTGATCGGCACCCGGCCCTGCAGATACAGATAGTCGTGCACGCCGGCCACCAGCATCACCACCACGCCCAGCAGCAGCGCCACCAACGCGCGCCGGGGCGCCTGCCGCACGGTGTGCCACAGCACCCACAGGGCGGCCAGGGCCAGCGCGATCACGCCGGGATAGACCGCTGCGCGCAACAGCGGCAACCAGCCCGTGGCCGCGCCCAGCAGCCCCAGCAGCGGCAGGCCCCAGGCGGCCCACCGCAACACCCGCTCGAAACGCGGCCAGCGCTGGGTGGAGATGGCCACCGCAAACGCGCCCAGCAGCACGACACTGATGCACTGGGCCAGAAAGTACAGCAGCACCGCCAGGTCGACCGGGATCGCCACGGTGTCGATGTAGTAGGTGGAATTGCGCAACGACACCAGCAGCCACAGCAGGCCGAACAGGCCGAAGGCATGCTCCGTGCGGCGCTGCCACCAGATCAACAACATGAAGCCCGCCAGCGCGGCACCGGCCGCGTTGACGAGCTGCGGTACGGTACGGTCCAGCAGGTGATCGAGGTCGAAATCGGCGCGCAGGCCGATGGCCGATGGCCGGGCCGATCGTCACATCCGACATGCCAGCGCGGGTGATCAAGCGCCACTCGATGTCGATCTGGTTGTCACCGGGGCGCAGCAGCCCGGTGGGAAATTCCACCAGCACGGGGATCGGCTTGCCGCCGGTGATCAGCGGGCCAGCAGGGTCGCCGGCGTCGCCCGTGCCCCGCTGGTGGGCCACCAGCACCCCGTTCACGCGCAGCCCGTGGGCCGTGCTCAGGCGGTCGATGCGCAGCGCCCAGACGCCCTCGTCAGGCACGGTCTGCAAGTCGAAATTCAGCCGGTAGCGGGCGCCGCCGGCTTGCGGCAGCCCCCGGGCGGCCCAGGTGTCGGGCAGCGCAACCACCTGCCAGGCGGCATCGGCGTGCAAGTCCAGGCGCTGAACCTGCGCCTGCTGCAGGGTGATGGGCCTTGCAGGCGGGTCGGCCCGGGCCGGCGTGACCACCCCGGCCAACCCACCTAGCACGCCCAACATGCCCAGCATGCCGAGCAGCCACACCTGGCAGAGCCCGCGAAGTTGACGCCGACGGCGCGCCGCAGCGAACGAGCGCGGCAGGCTCATCCGCGGCTGGCGCGGCATGGCAGCGAGTGGCCTGCGGGATCGGTGGCCATCAGCCCAGCGGCGCAACGGGCGGTCGCTGGGCAGCGCCCCTCGTCATCACACTCGATCATCAACGGGCTCTCTAAGCTGTCAATTCGAAGGGCACTCGCCGCAAGCCCGCAGACTTTTACCGTCAACCTGTCAGGTACCAGCATTGGCTCGGGTTTGCGGGCGATTCGGCCGAAAGTGACCTTTCGAGATCTGTCGACATCTATCGACGCCCACGACGATTGCCGACGCCATCGACGAGCGCTCCTGTCGGTCAGGGAAACGCCCAAGAAGGGCAGGCATCAAACGCCTCAAGTTATTGTCCTGACTCACTTTTTCACCCATCTTTTTACCGTCACGATGCCGGCTGTGCAAGCCACGGGTTGAGCAGCAGCACTCCGCTGGCTTCAAAGTCGGCCACGTTGCGGGTCACTACCGTCATGCCATGAACGAGCGCCGTCGCAGCGATCATCGCGTCGCGCTCGCTCAGTTTGTCTGGCACGTGCAGCCGTGCGCATTGAAGCGCCACCGCCGCATCGACCGCGAGCACACGTCCGGCAAACGCTGGCAGCACGTGACCATCCAACCACGTGCGCAAAGTCATTCCCTGTTCGGCGTCGCGCCGCTCGAGTTGAAGGACGCCCATCTCGAGTTCAAGCAAAGTAATCGCAGACAAGTACAAGCTGCCAGCAGGTATCTGGGCGGCCCACGCAGTCACCGAAGGATGGGCCTTTCCGGACTTGGCCTTGCGTAGCTCCGAAACGACGTTCGTGTCGAGCAGGAACGTCACGTCAGATCCGCCGGCTTGGAGAGCTTGCGGACACGCGGCGCAACGAATCTGATCGTCTCCGCGCCCGGCATCGCCAACAAATCAATGATGCTGGCGGCTGGCGCAGCCAGAGACTGATAGTGCTCAATGCTCAGCAGCACGTGAGCCGGTCTGCCTCGATCGGTGATGAACACCGGCCCGTCCTTGGCGGCCTTCTTGGCCTTGCTGGTGTCCTGATTGAACTCTCGGCTGGATAGCGTTGTCATCGTCATGGTGCACCTCCAACGATCATTGTAGCAACGTAACTACATAGAGTCGCACTACACACTCATTGATGCGGGGAGCATCAGCGGGTCGGTAAACGTCCGGTGACGGTATGTTGATCAAGGAGAACCGCCGCTGGCGGTTCATATCCTGGGCCGACGGCGAAGTCGACAAGAACTGACATCTGCGTGCCGGGGCGACGCCGCTTGCAGCAAGACGGATGCGGCCGCCACCCTTGTCGCCTGTACGACCCTGAGCCAGGACCGGTGCGGCAGCGGTGAAAAGCGCGGGCGCCGACGCGCCGTGCAATTGCGTCAGCGACCTGCCTGGCCGCCCGCCATGGCCGCGGTCATCCGAAACATCGCATCGTGCGCGCAGCCATCGAGCGGCCCACAATGCCCGCCGAAGGCCACGAGCAGCGGGGTGATGTCGGGCACACCGCCGTCGGCCCGCGCGCCGGGCTCGAGGATGGCGAAGTCGACCAGCTTGCCCGGCTCCAGGCTGCCCTTGGTCTTGTCCTCGAAGTGGTGGTAGGCCGGCCAGATCGTCATGGCCTTCAAGGCGGTGATGACAGACTTCGCGATAGATCTCGATAGACCCCGATAGCTCTCGAAAGACCCCTACTCCCACTCGATCGTCGCCGGCGGCTTGCTGCTGACGTCGTAGGTCACGCGGTTGATGCCGCGCACCTCGTTGATGATGCGGCTGCTGACCTTCTTCAACAGCGCATACGGCAGCTCGGCCCAATCGGCGGTCATGAAGTCGCTGGTCTGCACCGCGCGCAGCGCGACCACGTACTCGTAGGTGCGGCCGTCGCCCATCACACCCACGCTCTTGACCGGCAGAAACACCGCAAAGGCCTGGCTGGTCAGGTCGTACCAGGTCTTGCCGGTGGCTTCGTCGACCGTCTTGCGCAGCTCTTCGATGAAGATGTGGTCGGCGCGTTGCAGCAGCGCGGCAAATTCGGGCTTCACCTCGCCCAGGATGCGCACGGCCAGCCCCGGCCCGGGGAACGGGTGGCGGTAGACCATCTCGTGCGGCAGGCCCAGCGCCACGCCCAGCGCGCGAACCTCGTCTTTGAACAGCTCGCGCAGCGGCTCCAGCAGCTTCAGGCCCAGCGTCTCGGGCAGGCCGCCCACGTTGTGGTGGCTCTTGATCGTCGCCTTCTTGCTCTGGGTGCCACCGCTCTCGACCACGTCGGGGTAGATCGTGCCCTGGGCCAACCATTTGGCGCCCTTGACGGCACCCTTGACGGCGCCC
>JANPMR010000317.1:0-4679 GCA_031427055.1 Rubrivivax sp. | reverse complement strand
AGCATGCCGGTGCGCACGATGTGCGTGCCCCACACCAGCAGGGCGATGGCGGCGAGCAGGTTCAGTAAATGGATCACGCGGCGATTACACCCATGGCAGCGAGTAGGTCTTGAGGTTGGTGAAGCACTTCATGGCTTCCTGCACGCCCTCTTTGTAGCCCAGGCCCGAGTCCTTGATGCCGCCGAAGGGCGTCAGCTCGAGCCGGTAGCCGGGCACCTCGCGCACGTTGACGGTGCCGACCTGCAGCTCGGCCACGAAGCGCGTGATGTAGTCCATGCGGTTGGTGCAGATGGATGAGCTCAGGCCGTAGGCGGTGCCGTTGCTGATGGCAATCGCTTCGTCGATGTTTGCAAAGCCGATGATGGGCGAGACCGGGCCGAAGGTCTCCTCGAGCACCACGCTCATTTCGGGCCGTACCTGGTCGATCACCGTGGGCGCGAACAATGCGCCTTCGCGCCGCTGGCCGGCCAGCAATCGCGCGCCCTGGGCAATGGCCTCGTTGACGCGGACTTCGAATTGCCGCGCCGCGGCTTCGTCAATGACCGTGCCCATGTCGACACCGTCGTCAGCCGGGTCGCCGTAACGCCAGGCACGCGTCTTGTCCACCACCAGGTCGGTGAAGCGCGCGCGCACACTCTCGTGCACCAGCATGCGCTTGACGGCGGTGCAGCGCTGGCCCGAGTTCTTGTACGAGCCGCTCACAGCGAGCGTGCTGGCCTCGTCGAGGTCGGCGTCCTCCATCACGATGATGGGGTCGTTGCCGCCGAGCTCGAGCACGATGCGCCGGTAGCCGGCCTTGGCCGCGATGTACTTGCCAATGGTCACGCCGCCGGTGAAGGTGACGAGGTCGACCGCCGCGTTCGTGAGCATCTCGTCGGCAATCTCGCGCGGGTCGCCGGTGATCACGCTCAGCATCTCGCCCGGCAGGCCGGCCTCGTACAGCAGGTCGGCAAAGTACAGCGCCGACAGCGGCACCTTCTCGCTTGGCTTGAGCACCATGCGGTTGTTGGTGGCGATGGAAGGCACGACCTTGTGCGCCACCTGGTTCATGGGGTGGTTGAAGGGCGTGATGGCGGTGATCACGCCCAGCAGCGGCTCGCGCTGCGTGTGCACCCGGCGCTTGCGGCCGTGCGGCGTGATGTCGCAAGCAAAGGTCTGCGCGTCGTCGGTCAGGCAGGCGTTGGCGCCGAACATCAGCACATCGGCGACGCGCCCGGCCTCGTAGCGGGTGTCCTTCAGGCACAGGCCCGACTCTGCCGTGATGAGCGCGGCGATGGCCTCCACGCGCTCGCGCACCAGCGCCGCAGCGCGGTGCAGGATGTTGCTGCGTTCGAAGCGCGAGAGCCTGGGCCGGAAGGCGCGCGCGAAGTCGTAGGCGCGCCGCACTTCGTCGAGCGTGGCCTTGGGCACGCTGCCAACGAGCTCGCGCGTGAAGGGGTTGCGCACCTCGATGCAGCGCCCGCCGGAACGATCGGCGCCGATCTTCTCGCCGGCGATGCGCAGTGACTCATGGCGCATGTCAGCGACCTCTCCGATCAAGTTTCCCGCCGCGGAACCGGCTTCGCCGGGCCGCTGGCGGACGGCCCCCTTGGGGGGGTAGCGAGCGATAGCGAGCTCGGGGGCACGTTACTGCGCATGGTTCAACGCCAGATCGAAGGCGTCGAAGTTGCGCCAGCGCCGGCCGGGGTCGAGGTCGGCGATGGCGCGGTTGAGGATCAAGGGCACGCGCTGCTCCGACACGCCGCCATGGCTGCGCAGCGGCACTTCAAGCGCCGTGAGGTCGTGGCGTGAGGCCGCGGTGCCGATGACGGTGGAACGCTCGGACACCACGACCAGATCGCCGATGCGGTCGGGCGGCAGCTCGAAGGCGTCGGCGGCCTCCTCGCGCGTCAGCACGCGCTCGATGCCGCGCAGCCTGCGGATGCGGCCGATGACGTCGAACAGGTCGACCTCGGGCAGGTAGACCGTGGCGTAAGAGCCCAGCGCGCCGTGGTGCACGACATAGGGGTCGGTGATGGGCAGGATGGTGCGTGCGCGGCCGGCGCCCAGCCACTGGTCCAGGTGGTCTTGCAGGTAGATGACGTCGGGCTTGCCGTCCATCCGCGTCTTGGCGTTCATGCCGTGGTCGGCGGTGAGCGCGATGACGCAGCCCATCGCGTCCAGCGCGCCCAGGTGGCCGTCCATCATGGCGTAGAAGGCGTTGGCGCCGGCGGTGCCGGGCGCGTGCTTGTGCTGGATGTAGTCGGTGGTGGACAGGTACATCAGGTCGGGCCGCTGCGCAGGCGGGCGGCGCATCAGTTGCACGCCGGCGGCGAAGACAAACTCTGACAGCGCCGCGCTGTAGACGTCGGGCAGCGGCATGCCCACGAGCTGCAGCAACTGGTCGATGCCGTTCTCGGCGATCGAGGCGACGTCGGCCTTCTCTGACGAGAAGCAGATGCTGCCCTTCGTCAGGTCCATGCCCTTGCCCAGCAGCTTGCGCAGCTTGTCCTTGGCGGTGATGACGGCGCAGCGCTGGCCTGCACCGGCCAGCGCCGCCAGGACGGTGGGCGCACGCAGCCACTTGGGGTCATTCATCATCACCTCGGTGCCGCTGTCCACGTCGTAGAGGTAGTTGCCACAGATGCCGTGCACGCTGGGCGGCGCGCCGGTGACGATCGAGAGATTGTTGGGGTTGGTGAAGGTGGGCACCACGCAGTCGGCGACGATGGCCGTGCCCTCGTCGAGCGTGCGCTTGAGCCATGGCGCATGGCCGCCGGCGACGGCCTGCGCCAGGTAGTCGGGCTCGCAGCCGTCGACGCAGACGACCACGGTGGGCTGCTTGGCCAGGGCGTAGCGGCGGCCGTTGACTTCGACGTACATGTCAGTACCGCCCGGCCGCCCGAAGGTACTGACGCGCCCCTCGGGGGCCGCGAACGAAGTGAGCTTGGGGCCGTTTCATTTCAGGCATGGGCGGGTGTCCTCGATGCGGTGGCGGCCTGTTCGCGCGCCACCTGGTTGCGCTGGGTGCGCTGCTTGCTGTCCAGCACATGCTGTCGCATGGCTTGCCCGGCCGCGGTGGCGTCGCCGCTGGCAATGGCCTTGACGATGCCGCGGTGCTCGCCGGCCGACAGCGGCAACGCGTCGGCCTCGGCCAGGTTCATGCGCCGAAAAAGCGACAGCTCGTTGATCAGCCGCCGGTACAGCGCGATGAGCTTGCGGTTGCCGGTGAAGGCCACCAGCGTGTCGTGGAACTCGAGGTTGAGCAGGTGATAGCTGTCGATGTCGCCAGCCTTCACCGCGCGCTCCATGGCGTCGACCTTGGCGCGCACCTCGCGCAGTTGCTCGGGCGCGATAGCCGCGGCCAGCGCGCGGCCAGTGGCCTCGTCCATCATGGCGCGCAGCTCGTAGATCTCCATCGCCTCGTCAAACGGGATGTCGCGCACGAAGACGCCGCGGTTCTTTTCTTGCCGCACCAAGCCGGCTTCTTCGAGCATGCGAAAGGCCTCTCGCACCGGCCCGCGCGAGACGCCAAGGGACTCGGCCAGCGCGGCCTCGATCAGCTTGTCGCCTGGCGCCAGCTCGCCGGCCAGGATGCGGCGCTCGATCTCCTGCTGGACGACCGACGTGAGCGAGCTGGACTGCAGCAGCGCGATCGTGGAGTGGGCGCTGGGCGCCTGGGGTGGTGACCGTGTCGCGGACGGTGGTGCGTTGGCAATGGCCCTCATGGGGCTGCATTGAACCGCCGCCATTGCAGATTGTCAACAATCGGCAAACTACCGTTGACAAGGCGCAAGCGGGCGGCATAGATTGTCTGCATCCGACCTCGGCGCGCGCTCTGTCATTGGGCAGACACGACGGCGTCTCACACTGGCCGGTTTCGGTTTCAAAGCCCCCATCGAGGAGAACCCCATGCGAACCCCCGGACCCCTGAAGACCTTGGCCGCCAGCGCCTTGCTGGCCGTGGCGCTGACGGCCGCGGCCCAGACCAAGACCACGCTGCTCGTCTACACCGCGCTCGAGACCGACCAGCTCAAGGCCTACCAGGAAGGCTTCAACAAGTTCAACCCCGACATCGAGCTGAAGTGGGTGCGCGACAGCACCGGCGTCATCACCGCCAAGCTGCTGGCCGAGAAGGCCAACCCGGCGGCCGACGTGGTGATGGGCGTGGCGGCCTCCAGCCTGGCGCTGCTGGACAAGAACGGCATGCTCGAGCCCTACCGGCCGCTGAATGCCGACGCCATCATGAGCCAGTACATCGACAAGAAGAAAGTGCCGGCCTGGTTTGGCATGGACGTGTGGGGCACCACGATCTGCTTCAACACGGTCGAGGCCGCCAAGAAGGGCATCCCCAAGCCCGAGACCTGGAAAGACCTGCTCAAGCCGGTCTACAAGGGCCAGGTCGTGATGCCCAACCCGGCCAGCTCGGGCACCGGCTTCTTCGACGTCACCGCCTGGCTCACGCTGTGGGGCGACAAGGACGCCAAGGGCGAATCGAACGGCGGCGGCTGGAAGTACATGGACGGCCTGCACGAGAACATCGCGCAATACACGCACAGCGGCTCCAAGCCCTGCAACATGGCCGCCGCGGGCGAGTTTGTGGTGGGCATCAGCTTCGAGTACCGCGCCAACGCCAACAAGGCCAAGGGCGCGCCCATCGACCTCGTCTTCCCGAAAGAAGGCCTGGGCTGGGACCTGGA
>JANPMR010000316.1:0-1757 GCA_031427055.1 Rubrivivax sp. | reverse complement strand
TCCAGCCGCGCCGGCGTCTCGGCGTGCAGCAGCGCCAGGTAATCGAACTCGCCGCTCACCGAGCAGAGCTGGCGCAACTCGGGGATCGCCGCCAGCCGCTGCGTGACGAGCGGGCCCGACTTGGGCAGCGTGGCGATGCCGACGTAGGCCTCGACGCCGCGCGCGCCTTCGTCCTGCCCCAGGCGCACGGTGTAGCCCACGATCACGGCCTGCTTCTCGAGCCGCGACAGGCGCGCCAGCACCGTGGTGCGGGCCACACCCAGCCGGCGCGCGAGGTCGGCCGTGCTCGTGCGGGCGTCGGCTTGCAGCAGCGCGATCAGGCGGCGGTCGAGGGTGTCCAGCAGCATTCGTACAGCACTACGTCATATCAACGCGTGATTATGTCGAAACCGAGTTTGTATCTGTCGAAAGCATCGTTTCTTTCGTCAACACACCGCTCGAAAATCTGCGCAGCCCTCAGCCCCTTCGAAAGACTCCCATGCGCATCACCCTCCTCGGCGCCGGCCACATCGGCCACACCATCGCCAGCCTGCTGGGCCACAGCGGCGACTACGACGTGACCGTGGTTGACCGCAGCGCCACGGCGCTGGCCAAGCTGGCCAAACTGCCGGTCAAGACCGTGCAGGCCGAGACCGCTGACCCGCAGGCCCTGTTGCAGGTGCTGCGCGGCCAGACGGCCGTCATCAACGCGCTGCCCTACCACCTGGCCACGCTGGCCGCAACGCAAGCGCGCGAAGCGGGCTGCCACTACTTCGACCTCACCGAAGACGTGACCGCCACCCGTGCCATCAAGGCACTGGCCGAAGGCGCGCCGACGGCCTTCATGCCGCAGTGCGGCCTGGCGCCGGGCTTCATCGGCATCGTCGCGCACCACCTGGCGCAGAGCTTCGACACGCTGCAAGAGGTGAAGATGCGCGTCGGCGCGCTGCCGGCCTTTCCGACCAACAGCCTCAAGTACAACCTGACCTGGAGCGTGGACGGTCTCATCAACGAGTACTGCCACCCCTGCGAAGCCATCCGCGACGGCAAGAACATCGAGGTGCTGGCGCTCGAGGGACTGGAGCACTTCAGCCTCGACGGCACCGAGTACGAGGCCTTCAACACCAGCGGCGGCCTGGGCACGCTGTGCGAGACGCTGGCCGGCCGCGTGCAGACGCTGGACTACAAGAGCGTGCGCTATCCGGGGCACCGCAACATCATGAAGATGCTGCTCGAGGAATTGCAGCTCAACAAGGACACCGAGACGCTCAAGGACATCATGCGCAAGAGCATCCCCAGCACGATGCAGGATGTGGTGCTGGTGTTCGTCACCGTCAGCGGCATGCGCAACGGCGGTCTGGTGCAAGAGGTCTTTGCGCGCAAGATCTTTGCCGACCGCAGCGAGACGGCGCCGCTGTCTGCCATCCAGATCACCACGGCGGCGGGCATCTGCGCCGCGGTGGACTTGTTCCGC
Organism: Rubrivivax sp.; assembly: GCA_031427055.1. GTDB lineage: Bacteria > Pseudomonadota > Gammaproteobacteria > Burkholderiales > Burkholderiaceae_C > Rubrivivax. Next base: position 304 of record JANPMR010000316.1, on the reverse strand, counting down.
GAAGGCCGGCTGCCGCAGAAGGGGTTCGTGCGGCAAGAGCAGGTGGCGCTGCCTGACTTCTTGGCCAATCGCTTCGGCAAGGCATATCAGCAGAGCCGGCAGGTTGAGTCGATCGGGTGAGTTGGCGCACGGCTGTTGATGGCCCGTTGCTGTCGTTCTCTGAGGCTGCTTTGCGGGTTGAGATTGGCGCAAGCAAAGGCGGGCCCGGGCGGGCTGGGTCGCTTCGATGGGAGGGTCGCCGCTGCGCGTCGACTCCCCTGCGGTGCTCGCATCCCTGGCCCAGCCGCGTAACTCGCTACGCGCC
>JANPMR010000315.1:0-6166 GCA_031427055.1 Rubrivivax sp. | reverse complement strand
AGCAGCGCGTCGAGCTTGGGCTGCGTGGCGGCGTCGAAGGCGCCACGCCGGCGCAGTTCGGCCCTTGTGGCAAGCAGCACGTAGAACATGACACCGACGCCCGCAATGGCCTTGCTCTCGAAGGCGCAGCCGGGCTGGTTGGGGTTGACGATGACGTCGGCCTCGGGCAACGAAATGGCGCCGTCGATCACCGCCGGCAGGTGGTGATCGGTGACCAGCACCTGCAGGCCCAGCGAGCGCGCATGCGCGACACCGGCGTGACTGGCGATGCCGTTGTCCACCGTCACCAGCAGGGCGGGCCGCCGCGTCATCGCCAGGTCAACGATGGCCGGCGTGAGGCCATAGCCATGCACCGCGCGGTCGGGCACCACGTAGTCCAGCGTGCCCGGTGCAGCACCCAGCATCGCCAGGCCGCGCAGCGCCACGGCGCAGGCGGTGGCGCCGTCGCAGTCGTAGTCGGCGACGATGCAGATGCGGCGCTGCTGCGCGATGGCGTCGGCCAGCAGCACGCCGGCCTGCGCGTTGCCCTTGAGCGTGTCCGGCGGCAGCAGGCGCGCCAGGCTGTCGTCCAGCTCACCGGCCTCGCGCACACCGCGCGCGGCCAGCAAGCGCGCCAGCAGCGGATGCACGCCGGCTTGCTCGAGCGCGAAGCTCACGCGCGGCGGCACCTCACGCGGCTGGATGATCACAGCGACTCCAGCAGCGGCTGCACGGACGGCCGCTGCCACAGGGTACGCAGGCGCTGCAGCAGCTTGCGCGGCGCGGTCTCGAAAACAGCGGCGCTGCGTTCGCCGCACAGCGTGAGGTGCACCTGCTGGCCAGACTTTGCCGCGGCCAGCATCTCGGCCAGCGGCCCTGCGTCCAGGCTCTGCCAGGCCTTGGCCCAGGCCGCCCAGTCTTCGCCGAGCGCCGGCCGCCGCAGCCGCGCGTCGATGCGCGGCGTCGGGCCGGTGGCGTGCTGCGCCACGCCGCAGCCGCTGAGCCAGAACGAGTTGACGGGTAGCAGGCCCTGCGCCTGCCGCCGGTCATTGGCGGGGTGGGTGTAGAGCCGCATCTGCACCTCGCTTTGCAGCCGCCGCAGCCGCCGCATGGCCGGGTCTGCGCCGAGCCAGCGGTCGACATTGCGGCCAATGACCCGATCCAGCGAGGCGCAAGGCAGCGCGGCCAGGCTCTCGTGGGAAAGGTACCAGTGCAGCGGCGAGCCGTAGTCGACCCCGAAGCCTTCGCTGGTGAAGAGCTCGCGCACGGCCTCGAGCAGCTCGCGCGAGCCGGCGTCGTCCAGTGCCAGCGCGGCGGGGTCGGCCAGGCTCACCTGATCGGTGCCCAGATGCCAGTGAGCGGGGGTGAGCAGGCCCCAGGCCTGGGCGCCGACGGTGATGCCATCGGCGGCCGCCGCCCGCGCGGCCCAGGGCAGGCAGCCATCGGCACCGCGCCAGCCCAGGGCAAGCGCCAGCGCGCGCTCGTGCGGCGTGCTCAGGCTGAACTCGTCAGCGTCGTCGCGCGCTTCGGGTGCATCGGGCGCATCGGGCGCCCTCCGTGCCATCCGTGCAAGCAAGGCCTGCAAGCAAGGCAGCGACAGCGTGGCCGCCGCCGCGCGTCCGGCCTCGGACAGCGGCGCGGCAAAGGGGATGAGCAGGTGCATCGGCCGATTATCCGGGTCGCTCCGTTAGCATCCAGCGCATGGACCTGCCCTACGAGTGGCAAATCGGCTGGCGCTACACGCGCGCAGGCCGCGCCGGCCGGCGCAACGGCTTTATCTCCTTCATCAGCGGCGTGTCGATGCTGGGCATCGCGCTGGGTGTGGCGGCGCTGATCATCGTGCTCAGCGTCATGAACGGCTTTCAGAAGGAAGTGCGCGACCGCATGCTGAGCGTGATCGCGCATGTCGAGATCTTCGACGCCGCGCGCGGCGCGCTGCCCGACTGGCAGGCCACGGCCGCCGCAGCCCGCCGCGACCCGCGCGTGGTGGGTGCCGCGCCCTTCGTGGGCACGCAGGCGCTGGTGGGCCGCGGCGACGACTTGCGCGGCGCCATCGTGCGCGGCATCAGCCCGGCCCTTGAGGCCACGGTGACGGATCTGGCGCGCACCGAGCAGCCGATGCTGGCGCAGCTCAAGGCGGGCGAGTGGAACATCGTGCTCGGCATCGAGCTGGCACGGCTGCTGGGCGCGCGCATCGGCGACAAGGTCACCGTCGTGGCGCCCGGCGGCCAGGTCACGCCCGCGGGCGTGGTGCCGCGCCTCAAACAGTTCACGCTGGTGGGCGTGTTCGAGGCCGGGCACTACGAATACGACAGCGGCCTGGCGCTGATCCACGTCGACGACGCGGCCAAGCTGTTCCGCGTCGAGGGCCCCACCGGCGTGCAACTGCGCCTGGCCGACGTGCACAGTGCGCGTGACGCCGGGCAAGACCTGCAGCGCAGCCTGGGGCCATCGGTGATCGTGCGCGACTGGACGCGCACCAACCGCAACTGGTTCGAGGCGGTGCAGGTCGAGAAGCGGCTGATGTTCATCATCCTCACGCTCATCGTCGCGGTGGCCGCCTTCAACCTCGTCAGCACGCTGGTGATGACGGTGACCGACAAGCGCGCCGACATCGCCATCCTGCGCACCCTGGGGGCCAGCCCGCGCTCGGTGATGGGCATCTTTATCGTGCAGGGCGCGATGGCCGGCGTGATGGGCACGCTGGCCGGTTGCGGCTTGGGCCTGCTGGTGGCCTTCAACGTCGACGTCCTCGTGCCGGCCATCGAGCGTGCCCTGGGCGTGGCTTTCCTGCCGGGCAGCATCTACGTCATCAGCCGCATGCCCAGCGAGCCGCTGGCCAGCGACATTGTGCCCATCGTGCTCATCTCGCTCGTGCTCGCCTTCATCGCCACGCTGTACCCGAGCTGGCGCGCCAGCCGCGTCAACCCGGCCGAGGCGCTGCGTTATGAATGAGACGAATGACCCGAGCCCCCGGGCTTCGGCTTCGCCTTCGCCACCCCCCGAGGGGGCCACTCGGCCGACCGGCGAAGCCGGATCGGCCTCGGCTGTCCTCGTCGCCACCGAGCTGCACAAGCGATTCATCGAAGGCCACGGCGACACCGCACTCGACGTCACCGTGCTGCGCGGCGTGAGCCTGCGCGTCGACCGCGGCGACACGCTGGCGGTGGTGGGGCCATCGGGCGCCGGCAAGAGCACGCTGCTGCATCTGCTGGGCGGGCTCGAGGCGCCGACCTCGGGCCGCGTCGAGCTGATGGGGCGCGACCTCGCCAGCCTGGACCCCGCCGCGCAGGGCGCTTGGCGCAATCTTCACCTCGGCTTCGTCTACCAGTTTCACCACTTGCTGCCCGAGTTCAGCGCGCTCGACAACGTGGCCATGCCGCTGCGCATCCGCCGCCAGAGCACCGCCATGGCCCGCGAGCAGGCCCGCGCCATGCTCGCCAAGGTGGGGCTGGACACGCGCATCGCGCATCACCCGGCGCAGCTCTCGGGCGGCGAGCGCCAGCGCGTGGCGATTGCACGTGCGCTCGTCAGCGACCCGGCCTGCGTGCTGGCCGACGAGCCCACGGGTAATCTCGACCGCGGCACCGCCGAGTCGGTGTTCGAGCTCATGCTGGGCCTGGCGCGAGAGCGCGGCACCGCCTTCGTCGTCGTCACGCACGATCCGGCGTTGGCCGCGCGCTGTGCCCGCACGCTGCAGTTGCAAAGGTAGTCGCAGCAAAGGTGCCGACTAAAATGCGGCCGTGCACCTGATCAACGCCGACCTGCATTCGCATTCCAACGTCTCCGACGGCACGCTGACGCCGGAAGCCGTGGCCGCCAGGGCGCATGCCAACGGCGTCCAGCTCTGGTCGCTGACCGATCACGACGAACTCGGCGGCCAGCAGCGGGCGCGCGACGCCGCACTCTCGCTGGGCATGGCCTACCTCACGGGCACCGAGATCTCGGTCAGCTTCGCCGGCGAGACGGTGCACATCATCGGCCTGGGCATGGACGCCGACGACGAGGCCTTGCGCGCCGGCCTGGCCGCGACGCGCGGCGGCCGGCTCGAGCGGGCGCGCCAGATGGCCGGCGGGCTGGCCGCGGTGGGCATCGCGGGCGCCTTTGAAGGCGCGCTGCGCTACGTCGGCAACCCGGAGCTGATCTCGCGCACCCACTTCGCGCGCTTCCTCGTCGAGACCGGCGTCTGCGAAGACACGCACTCGGTGTTCCGCCGCTATCTGACGCAAGGCAAGCCCGGCTTCGTGGCGCACCGCTGGGCCCGCCTGGGCGACGCGGTGCGCTGGATCCACGGCGCCGGCGGCATCGCCGTCATCGCCCACCCGGCGCGCTACAAGTTCACGCCCACCGAGGAGTACGCGCTCTTCACCGAGTTCATCGCCCACGGCGGCCGCGGCGTCGAGGTGATGACCGGCAGCCACAGCGCGGCCGAGCAGATCCGCTATGCCGACACCGCAATCGAGTTCGGCCTGCTGGCCTCGCGCGGCAGCGATTTCCACTCGCCCGGCGAGAGCCGCGTCGAGCCCGGCGACCTGCCCGACCTGCCTGGCAAGCTCACGCCGGTGTGGCAGGAATTGGCACATCGGGTGCATGGCGCCTTGATCGCATGATCAATGCGATGCGTGGAAACCCGAACTGACATAGAATCGAAGGCTGGCTTGAAAGTGAAGCCTTTCGTTCATCCCCTCTGACCTTCGTCGACCCCGACTCTTTCGGGCTCGCATTTTTCGGGTCGGCGGCGATGCCGTCGCCATGATCCGAAATCCCCGGCCGCGTCCTGCAGCCGAGGGCTTGCGTTTGATGCGACTTCACCTGACGGTGCACGTGCGACCTTCGTCGCCGGCCCGCCGGTGCGCGCTCGTGCGTGCGCCGCGAATCGAGAGAGAACGACGATGAGTTTCGACAATCTTGGCCTGCATGCCACCCTGACGCGTGCCGTGGCCGATGCCGGCTACACGCAGCCCACCGAGGTGCAACTGCGCGCCATCCCCGCCGCCATGTCCGGCGCCGACCTGATGGTCAGCAGCAGCACCGGCAGCGGCAAGACCGCCAGCTTCGTGCTGCCGGCGCTGATGCGCGTGATGGCGTCGCGCGATGCGCAGCGCGCTGGCGCAGCGCAAGCCCGCGGCGGCGACGTCGGCCGCCCCGTGCGCCCGGCGCCCACCGGCCCGCGCGTGCTGATTCTTACCCCCACCCGCGAACTCGCCATGCAGGTGGCCAAGGCCACCGTCGACTACGGCCGCCATGTGCCGGGCCTGCGCGTGGCCACCATCGTCGGCGGCGTGCCTTACGGCGCGCAGCTCAAGGCGCTGCGCGGTCCGCTCGACGTGCTGATCGCCACCCCGGGCCGCCTGATCGACCACATGGAGTCGGGCCGCGCGATGCTGGCCAACATCGAGATCCTGGTGCTCGACGAGGCCGACCGCATGCTCGACATGGGCTTCATCGAGCCCATCCAGCACATCGCCGCCGCCACCCCGGCGACGCGCCAGACGCTGATGTTCAGCGCCACCTTTGCCGGCTTCGTCGGCCGCCTGGCCGAGCAGTTGCTGAAAGACCCGCAGCGCATCGACATCAGCTCGCACACCGTGGCGCATGCCGACATCGAGCAGCGCCTGCACTGGGCCGATGACCTGGCGCACAAGAACGCGCTGCTCGACCACATCCTCACCGAGCGCAGCATGGAGCAAGCGGTGGTCTTCACCAGCACCCAGCGCGACGCCGACTGGCTGGCCGACCGCCTGGCCGACATGGGTCACCACGTCGCCAGCCTGCACGGCGGCCATCCGCAGGGCCGCCGCACGCGCGTGCTGCAGGGCCTGCGCAGCAAGCACCTGAAGATCCTGGTGGCCACCGACGTCGCCTCGCGCGGCATCGACGTGCCCAGCATCAGCCACGTCATCAACTACGGCCTGCCGATGAAGGAAGAGGACTATGTCCACCGCATCGGCAGAACCGGGCGCGCTGGTCGCACCGGCCTGGCAGTGACGCTGGCCGAGCGCCGCGACTCGGGCATGGTGCACCGCATCCAGCGCTACACCACGCAGCGCATCCCGACCGCGACGATCGAAGGCCTGGAGCCCAAGCGCGTCGAACCCAAGCCGGCGCCCCGCATGGCACCCGGTGGCTTCAAGCCTGCGGGCAAGCCCTTCGGCGCGCGCCCCTTCGGCGCCAAGCCCTTCAAGCC
>JANPMR010000314.1:0-1863 GCA_031427055.1 Rubrivivax sp. | reverse complement strand
CAGGCCCCGGTGCAGAAGCTCGCCGACAAGGTGGCGGCGTGGCTGATCCCGGTGGTGTTCGTGTTCCTGATCGGCGTCTATCTCGTCACGCGCGATGTGCGAACCATCGTCACCCTGCTCATCTTCACCTCGCCGGCCGAGCTGGGCCTGGCCACGCCGCTGGTGATGATCGCCGCCATCGCCCGTGCGGCGCGCAACGGCATCCTGATCAAGGGTGGCCTCTATCTCGAAGCGCTGGCCAAGGTCGATGTGATGGTGTTCGACAAGACCGGCACGCTCACAGCCAACCGCCCTGAGTGGTGGAAGTCACGTCAAACGACCCGGCGCTGGACCAGAACGCGGTGTTGCGGCTGGCTGCCGCAGCCGACCGGCGCTCGGCGCATCCGCTGGCCAAGGCCGTCGTCAGCGCGGCGGGCAGCAGAGGCATCGCCGTGCCCGAGCCCGAGCTGTTCGAGCAGTTGCAGGGCCGCGGCGTCAAGGCCACCGTTGAAGGCCGCATCGTGTTGGTAGGCAACGCCGCGCTGTTGCGCGAGAGCGGTGTGGCGCTCGACGCCGACCTGCCGAGTGACGCAGCGAAGGATGGCCGCACGCCGGTACACGTCGCCATCGACGGCCGCTTTGCCGGTGTGATCTTCATCGCCGACACGCTTCGGCCGGGGGCCAAAGAGGCGCTCGCCGAGCTCAAGGCCAGCGGCATCCAACGTGTCGTCATGCTCACGGGCGACAACGCTGCCACCGCGCAGGCCGTGGCCGCGGCGCTGGGCGTCGACGAGGTGCGCGCCGAGCTGATGCCCGAGGACAAGGTCAGCGCCATCGCCGAACTGCAACGCCAGGGCCACCGCGTGGCCATGGTCGGCGACGGCATCAACGATGCGCCGGCGCTGGCCGTGGCCGATGTCGGCATTGCGATGGGTGGCGGCGGCACGCAGGCGGCACTAGCAGCCGCCGACATCGCACTGATGACCGACGACCTGGCCAAGATCGCCGCAGCGCGCGCGATTGCCCGTCGCGCGTACCGCACCGTGCAGGAGAACCTGTTTGTCGGCGTCGGCGTGGTGCATGTGCTGGGCATCAGCGCGGCACTGTTGGGGTGGATCGGCCCCATCCAGGCGGCCCTCATCCACCTGGGGCCCGACGTGCTGGTGTTCATCAATTCCGTCAAGCTGCTCAAAGTGCGCATCAAGGGCGCGCAATGACGGGTGCCTGGCTCCAGAGTCCAGGGTGGGCTGCGTATGTGCGGGCTATAGTTCGGCGGGCCTTGCCTTGCCCCCCCCCATTCCCATGCGTCCGTCCCGTTCCGGTTCCCAGACTGCCTTGCGCGCCTCGACGGCGCGCGCTGCGCATGGGCTGGCCCGTTGGCTGATCCTGTTGCTGCTGGTGTTCGACCAGTTTAGTCCGCCCTGGCACACGCACCACCATGACAGTGGCGTTGATGGCACCGTTGTTGCCGCTGTTGTAGCTGTGCATGCGCACGGGCTCCAGTCCCAGGTGCTTGGCGAGACGCATGCCGAAGCGCCAGGCCATCGATGCACCTGGGCCCATGCCACCACGGTCCTGCGCGGCGAGGTCGGCAGCTCTCTGACGAGGGCGGGCGACAACGACGATGGGCATGTGTCGTCGTGGCCGGTCGCTCGGTTGACGCATGCGATCAAAGAAACCACGCGCCTGGCCATCGCCAGCCGTCACGAGCCGCCGAGCCCTGCGTACCGCAGTCTGCGGCCCTCCCCGCAAGCGCCGCCCTGGCGCGCCTGAAAAAGCCGTCTCATTTGCTTTTTTCGGTGTCCCGCCATATCGGCGGGTGCCTGGGTTTCGCGGGAGTTTCCATGTCTGTTCATCCATTGCGGCGCAGCCTTGTCCGTCGCT
>JANPMR010000313.1:0-2791 GCA_031427055.1 Rubrivivax sp. | reverse complement strand
AGCTGGAACTCGATCGACATCGACATGGCGCTGTACACGGTGCCGGTCAAGAGCGCGATCATCCAGATCAAGCTCGAGCCCAACGTGGCCGGCACGCTGTACGTCGACAACATCTACTTCTCGGGCACCGCCGCGGCCGGCGGCGGCGCGGGCAGCTGCACGGCGGGCGTGTTGATGGGTGCGGGCGGCCCGCAAACGCTGGCACTGAGCACGGGCGACAGCAAGGGCATCTTCGCCGCTGGCGAGGGCCTCTTCGCCTTCGACTACAAGGGCAGCATCGACTCGCTGGGCAACTTTGCAGCCTGGGCGGGCGGGCGTACCGACGGCACGCCGACCTGCGGCGACATCGGCTACTTCAACGACACCGCGATGAGCAATTCGGCGCAAAAACTCGATGAAGGCGGCTGGATCGTCGGCACCTCGCTCGATCCGGGTGGCACGCCCAACTTCTTCCGCTACTTCGTGCTGCTCAAGCCCGAGGCGACGTTCGCGTCGTCGTACATCGGCCTGTTTGCCAACGCGCCCAACAACGGCACGCTCAACGTCAGCACCTTCGGCAGCATCAAGTTCCGGCTCTGGGGCCCGGCGGAGATGTACCAGCAGGGCAACCTCAACCCGGTGCTCGAGATGGTGCTGTCCGGGCCCAAGGTGGCAGGCTGCGTGGCCACGGGCTCTGGCGGCACCGAGATCTCGAAGAACGTCACCGCCAACCTGAAGATCGGCGCGGGCTCGGCGTACAAGGTCGGGCTGGTCGGGTTCACGGTCAAGGGCGTGTGCGGCACCGACACGGCCGGGACCGCAGTGGCCGCGGTGCTGGCCAACCTGGCGCGCGTCGCCTTCACGGTTCCGGCCAGCAGCTTCAACTTCCTCAACGCCAATCCGGGCGCGACGCCGTCGTACTCGTCGGGCATCAACCTCGGCCCGATCGGCTTCACGAACTTCTGATCGGCCCGGGCGCACGGCGCCAGACGAAGAGCCGCGCTGCCCTTGGGATCGCGGCTCTTCTCTTTGAGCCGTCTATGGCGCGGTGTCCCGCACGCCGGGCCGCTGCAAACTCAGCCGCGCTCCCAGTCATGCAGCCTCTTCACCCAGCGCAACAGTCCCTGCGGCGCGTGCGCACGCTTCCACTCGCCCGCGGCGTACTTGTTGGCCTCGGCCAGCGTCGGGTAGGTGTGGATGGTGGAGAGGATCTTGTTCAGCCCCAGGCCGTGCTTCATGGCCAGCACGTACTCGGCCAGCAAGTCGCCGGCGTGCTCGCCGACGATGGTCACGCCCAGGATGCGGTCCTTGCCGGGCACGGTGAGCACCTTGACGAAGCCGTGCGCCGTGCCGTCGGCGATGGCGCGGTCGAGGTCGTCCAGCCCGTAGCGCGTGACCTCATGCGCGACGCCTTGCTCGGTGGCCTCGGTCTCTGACAGCCCCACGCGCGCCACCTCGGGGTCGGTGAAGGTGGCCCAGGGGATCACGGAATAGTCGGCCTTGAAACGCCAGAAGCGGCCGAACAGCGCATTGACCGCGGCGTACCAGGCCTGGTGCGCCGCGGTGTGCGTGAACTGGAAGGGCCCGGCCACGTCGCCCACCGCGTAGATGTTCGGGTACAGCGTCTGCAGCCAGGCGTTGGTCTGGATGGTCTTCTTCGGCGTCAGCGGGATGCCCAGTTCTTCCAGCCCGTAGCCGGTGGTGCGCGGGCTGCGGCCGACGGCGCAGAGCAGTTCGTCGAAAGGCACGGCGATCTCGCGTTCGCCTTGCTTGACGATCAGTCGCTTCTCGCCGGCCACGGTCTCGCAGCGCACCGCCAGGTGGCCGGTGAGCAGCGCGACGCCGTCGTCGCGCAGCGACTGCGCCACCAGCGCCGACACCTCGAGGTCCTCGCGCAGCATGACGCGCGGCGCCATCTCGACCTGCGTCACCTGCGAGCCCAGGCGCGCAAAGCTTTGCGCCAGTTCGCAGCCGATAGGCCCGCCGCCCAGCACCACCAGGCGGCGCGGCAGCGCGGTGAGGCCCCACACGGTGTCGCTGGTCAGGCAGCCCACGTCCTGCAGGCCGGGAATCGGCGGCACCAAGGGGCTGGCGCCGGCCGCGATGACGATGCTGCGCGTGCTGATCGTGCGCGTGCCGCCGTCGGCCAGCGTCACGTCCACGGTCCACGGCGTGCTGATGCGCGCATGGCCCTGCAGCACCTCGACACCCAGCGCGGTGTAGCGCGCCACCGAGTCGTGCGGCTCGATGTCCGCAATCACGCGGTGCACGCGCGCCATCACGGCGGCGAAATCGACCTCGCCGTGGGCCTTGGCGATGCCCAGTTCGCCAGCCTTGCGCAACTGCCGGGCCAGCTTGGCCGAACGGATCAGCGCCTTGCTCGGCACGCAGCCAAAGTTGAGGCAGTCGCCGCCCATCTTGTGGCCTTCGACCAGCGTCACCTTGGCCTTCACCGCCGCGGCGATGTAGGCCGACACCAGCCCACCGGCACCGGCGCCGATGACCACCAGGTTGCGATCAAAGCGCGCCGGCTTCGTCCACTTTGCGTAGACCTTGCGGCGCTGCAGCCAGGACACGATGCCCTTGGCGATGAGCGGAAACAGCCCCAGCAGCACGAAGCTGCCCAGCAGCCCCGGCGAGAGCACGTCGCTGGCCGAACGGATGGTGGCGAGCTGCGTGCCGGCGTTGACGTAGACGAGCGTGCCCGCAAGCATGCCGAGCTGGCTGACGAGGTAGAAGCGCGCCGCGCCAATGGGCGTCAGCCCCATCAGCAGGTTGACCAGCCAGAACGGAAACACCGGCACCAGGCGCA
>JANPMR010000312.1:0-3779 GCA_031427055.1 Rubrivivax sp. | reverse complement strand
AGGTCGGGCTGCGAATTGCTGTAGGCGCGCCACTGTCGGAAGCCCTCGGACAACTCACCCGTGGCCAGCGCGGTGTTCATCACCAGCAGCCGGCTGTAGCGCTGCGGCGCGGCCATCGGCAGCGTGAGGCCGAAGATGCCGCCCCAGTCCTGCACCACCAGCATCACGTTTCGCAGGTCCATGCGTTCGACAAAGTCCAGCAGCATGCCACGGTGGAATTCGAAGCCGTGCGCGGCCTCGTCGGCCGGCTTGTCGCTGCGGCCGAAGCCGATGAGATCGGGCGCCACGACGCGCAACCCGGCGCCGGTGAACACCGGAATCATGTGCCGGTACAGGTAGCTCCAGCTCGGGTTGCCGTGCAGGCACAGCACCGTGGCCGGCGCGTCGCGCGGGCCCTCGTCGATGTAGTGCACGCGCAGGCCGGCGTGCTCGGTGTACCGCGGCGCAAACGGCCAGAGCGGCAGGCCGGCGAAGCGCTCATCCGGCGTGCGCAAGGCGGTCATGGCAATCGAGCTCAGAGAACTTCGAAGACGCCGGCCGCGCCCATGCCGCCGCCGATGCACATCGTGACCACCACGCGCTTGGCGCCGCGCCGCTTGCCCTCGATGAGCGCGTGGCCCGTCAGGCGCTGGCCGCTCACGCCGTAGGGGTGGCCGACGGCGATGGCGCCGCCGTTGACGTTGAGGCGGTCCATCGGGATGCCCAATGTGTCGGCGCAGTACAGCACCTGCACGGCGAAGGCTTCGTTGAGCTCCCACAGGTCGATATCGGCCACCGTGAGGCCCAGGCGCTTGAGCACCTTGGGCACGGCGAAGACCGGGCCGATGCCCATCTCATCGGGCTCGCAACCGGCCACCGCAAAGCCCAGGAAGCGGCCCAGCGGCTTCAGGCCCTTGCGCTCGGCCAGGCTCTCGTGCATCACGACACAGGCGCCGGCACCGTCGCTGAACTGGCTGGCGTTGCCGGCGCTGATGAGGCCGCCCGGCAGCGCCGAGCGCAGGTTGCAGATGCCCTCATAGGTGGTCTCGGCGCGGATGCCTTCGTCATTGGCCACCGTCACCTGCTTGCTGCGCAGGCCCATCACCGGGTCGGCCACGCCAGCCGTCACCGTGATGGGCGCGATTTCGTCCTTGAACAGGCCCGCGGCCAGTGCCGCACCGGCGCGCTGCTGGCTGGCGGCGCCATAGTGATCCATGCGCTCGCGGCCAATGTTGTAGCGCTTGGCCACCTGCTCGGCGGTCTGCAACATGTTCCAGTAGATCTCGGGCTTGTGCTCGGCGAGCCAAGAGTCGGCCAGCATGTGCTTGTTCATCTCCTGTTGCACGCAGGAGATGCTCTCGACGCCGCCGCCGACGAAGATATCGCCCTCGCCCGCGATGACGCGCTGCGCGGCCAGCGCGATGGTCTGCAGGCCGCTGCTGCAGAAGCGGTTGACGGTCATGCCGCTGGTGGTGATGGGCAGCCCGGCCCGCAACGCCACCTGGCGCGCAATGTTGGCGCCGGTGGCGCCTTCGGGCGTGGCGCAGCCCATGATCACGTCGTCGACCTCGCCCGGCTCGATGCCGGCGCGTTCGACCGCGGCCTTGACCGCGTGGCCGCCCAGCGTGGCGCCGTGCGTCATATTGAAGGCGCCCTTCCAGCTCTTGCAAAGCGGCGTGCGGGCAGTGGAGACGATGACGGCTTGGGTCATGGCAAACGTCCTTTGGGAGGGGTCACTTGGCCGACTGCTGCAGCAGGCGGTGATAGAAACGAACCATGTCCGCGAGCTGGTCGGATGAGATGCGCTCGTTGGTGCCGTGCAGCAGCCCCAGATCGGCCGGCTTGAAGCGCACGGGCTGGAAGCGGTAGACGTTCTCGGCCAGATCCTGAAAGTGCCGCGAATCGGTGCCGACGATGACCAGGCTGGGCGCGACCATGGCATCGGGAAAGACTTCGCGCACGGTCTGCTCGATGACCCGGTAATCCTCGGACTTTGCCGACGAGAGCTTGGACGGCTCGGCCGGCGTGCCCAGGCTCTGGATTTCGATGCGCTCGTCGGCGACTACCTTGCGCACATGCGCCAGCACCGACTGCGAGCTGTCGCCCGGCAGGATGCGGAAGTTGACCACCGCCTCGGCCTTGCCGGGCAGCACGTTTTCCTTGTTGCCGGCATTGACGATGGTCAGCGCCGTGGTCGTGCGCAGCATGGCATTGGTGGCCGGCGCCTTGCTCAGCATGCCCTCGACCACCGGCTTGAGCAGCCACAGGTTGGACATGGCCAGCCGCTGGCCAAACGGCAGCTCGGGCGCGAGCGCGGCAAACATCTCGGCCGCTGCGCCCTGGATGCCGCCGGGCACGGGGGTCTGGTCCAGCCGTGTGAGCGCGGCGCTGAGCATGCCGATCGCACCGACGCCCGCCGCGGGCGGCATCGAGGAGTGGCCCGGCGCGGCGTTGGCGGTGAGCTTGACCGACATGCCGCCCTTCTCGCCCAGACCAATCAGCGCCAGCGGCTGCGCCACGCCCGGCAGGATGCCCTCGGTGACGACGCTGCCTTCATCGAGCACGAACGCCAGCTTCACGCCGCGCTGCTTGAGCTGCGCCACCACGGGCACCGCGCCCATGCGTCCGCCGACTTCCTCGTCGTGCCCGAACACCAGATAGACGCTGCGGCGGGGCTTGAAGCCGGACTTGATGAGTGCTTCGACCGCCTCGAGCTGGGAGATGAGGTTGCTCTTGTTGTCCAGCGCGCCGCGGCCCCAGACCGCGCCGTCTTCGATCACGCCGTCGAAGGGCGGCTTCTTCCACAAGGACTCGGTGCCCGGGGCGATGGGCACCACGTCCTGATGCGCCAGCAGGGCGATGCCCGGTGCCTGTGCGTCGCTGCCTTTCCAGATGTAGAGCAGGCTGTGCTCGGCCACCACCTCGCGCACCAGCGTGGCGTGCACGAGCGGGTAACGCGTGCGCAGATGCTCGTGCAGTTTGGCGAACTCGGCCGCGACGCCGGTGGGGTCGAGCAGGCCGCTGACCGTGCGTGCGCGCACCGCCGCGGCCAGCGACTCGGCCACCGCCGCCTTGTCCACCGCCAGCGGTGCCAGCGGCGGCACGGTGACCTGCCTCGAGCCCTGTCGCAGCGTGTTGGCCACCAACACCACGGCCAGCAAGACCAGCAGTGCCAGCAAGCCGAGAAGCACGCGCTTGATCATCGTCGGCCGTCTCAGGTGAAGCTCTTGCCTTCGGCCGCCAACTTGGCGAGCAAGGGCGCCGGCTGCCAGAAGCTGGCGTCGTCCAGCGGATTGGCCGCAAACTTCTTCATCGACTGCACGACGTTGAACAGGCCCTGGCTGTCGGCGTAGCACATTGGCCCGCCGCGGAACAGCGGGAAGCCGTAGCCGGTGAGGTAGACCATGTCGATGTCGCTGGCCTTGCTGGCGATGCCTTCTTCGAGGATCTTGGCCGCCTCGTTGACCATCGCGTAGACCAGCCGGTGCACGATCTCGTCGTCGCCAATCTTGCGCGGCTTGATGCCGAGCTCGGTACGGTGCGCCTCGATCATGGCCACCACATCGGCCGACGGAATCGCATCGCGCTTGCCGGCCTGGTAGTCGTACCAGCCCGCCTGGGTCTTTTGCCCATAGCGGCCCATCTCGCACAGCAGGTCGGCGGTCTTGCTGTAGCGCAGATTGGGCTTCTCGACATAGCGGCGCTTGCGAATCGCCCAGCCGATGTCGTTGCCGGCCAGGTCGCCCATGCGGAACGGGCCCATCGCGCAGCCGAACTTCTCGATCGCCTTGTCCACCTGC
>JANPMR010000311.1:0-10455 GCA_031427055.1 Rubrivivax sp. | reverse complement strand
CACCGTGCGCGGGCTTGGCTACTGCCTCGAGAAGATTGCGGCCTAGCATCGTGCGGCCGCGCCGCGGTCGGGCATCCTGCGCCGCCACGCGATGCTGAACACCTCGCACCGCGAGCAGCGCTCGCTGTTTGGCGAGATCCTGGACTGGATGCTCGCGCCACTGCTGCTGCTGTGGCCGATGAGCCTGGGGCTTACGTGGGTGGTGGCGCAGACCATCGCCAACCGGCCCTACGACCGCGATCTGGCCGAGGCGGCACGCACGCTGGCGCGTCAAGCCACGCTGCAGATGGCGCAGACGCAGCACACGCCAGGCGCCATGAAGACCGAGCTCGAGGGCGCAGCCGCCGGTTTGATCCGCACCGATGACGAGGACCGGCTGTACTTCCAGGTGCTGGGGCGCCGCGGCGAACTGTTGGCCGGCGAGGCCACGCTGCCCGTGCCGGCCGAAGAGCTGCCCGGCGAGTCTGCCGTGCGCTTGCGCGACGATGTGCTCGGCGAGGAGCCGGTGCGCGTGGCCTATATCTGGCTGGCGGGCTCGGCGGCCGTGCCGGACAACGGGGCGCTGGTGCAGGTGGCCGAGACGCTGGGCCGGCGCTCGCAGCTGGCCACCGAGATCATCAAGGGCGTGATCCTGCCGCAGTTCGTGATCCTGCCACTGGCGGTGATGCTGGTCTGGTTTGCGCTGCTGCGCGGCATCCGCCCGCTGGCCGAACTGCAGGGCCGCATCCGTTTGCGCGAGAGCACCGACCTGAGCCCGATCCCCGAGGCCGATGTGCCCGAAGAGGTGGCGCCCTTGGTCAGTGCCATCAACGACCTGCTGCAGCGGCTGGACAGCACCATTGCCACGCAGCGCCACTTCTTGGCCGATGCCGCGCACCAGCTCAAGACGCCGCTGGCCGGGCTGCGCACGCAGGCCGAGCTGGCCGAGCGCGAGATCGACAGCGGCCGCGGCGACCCGGCGTCGATCAAGCACTCGCTGCGCCAGATCGCGCTGTCCACGCAGCGCGCCGCGCACATGGTCAACCAGCTGCTGGCGATGGCGCGCGCCGAAGACATCGGCCAGGCCGCGCGCCATCAGCCGGTGGACCTGGCCGCGGTGACGCGCGCCGTGGTGCGCGATTTTGTGCCGCGCGCCATCGAGCGCCGCATCGACCTGGGCTACGAAGGCCCGGAAGCCGGCCCCGCCACACGCCTGGTGGCCGAGCCGGTGCTGCTCAGCGAAATGGTGCGCAACCTGGTCGACAACGCGCTGCAGTACACGCCGCACGGCGGCACCGTGACGGCGCGCGTGGTGCCCGACCCGTTTGGCCAGGTGGTGGTGCTGCAGGTGGAAGACACCGGCCCGGGCATTGCGCCGGCCGAACGCGAAGCGGTGTTCCGGCCGTTCTACCGTGCGCTGGGCACACAGGTGGATGGCAGCGGCCTGGGCTTGGCCATCGTGCTTGAAGTGGCGCAGCGCCATGACGCCGAGGTGACGGTGGTGGACGCGCGTCCGCGCAGCGGCCCCACGGCGGCATCGCCGGGCGCGCTGTTCACGGTGCGATTCCGGCTGGCGCCAAGGGTGCCGACCGCGCACCCGGCCGCCGCGGGCGCCGTGGCGCCGGGCGCCATCGTTCAGGCCTGAAGGTCGGCGGCGTCGGCAGCGCCAACCGGCGGGGCGCCGAACAGCACGCTGTCGTCGGCGTGCGCCAGACCGGACTCGCACGCACGCGCAAACGTGGCAGCAGCCTGCTCGCCCAAGGGCAGGGCCAGGCCCGCGTCGGCGCCTGCGGCGGGCTTCACGACTGCATCAGCCGTCGGCTGCGCGCCACCGACATCAGGATGCCCAGGCCGAGGCCGAGCGAAACCATCGCCGTGCCGCCGTAGCTGATGAAGGGCAAGGGCACGCCCACCACGGGCAGGATGCCGCTGACCATGCCCATGTTGACGAAGGCGTAGGTGAAGAAGCTCAGCGTCACCGCGCCGGCCAGCAGCCGCGTGAAGACCGTGGGTGCCTCGGCCGCGATCATGAGGCCGCGAAATATCAGGCAGGTGAAGGCCACCAGCAGGGTCAGCACGCCGGCCAGGCCGAACTCTTCGCTGAAGGCGGCGAAGATGAAGTCGGTGGTGCGCTCGGGGATGAACTCAAGGTGCGTCTGCGTGCCCTGCATAAAGCCCTTGCCCGCGAGGCCACCCGAGCCGATGGCGATCATGCCCTGGATGATGTGGAAGCCCTTGCCCAGCGGGTCGCGTGTGGGGTCCAGCAGGGTGCAGATGCGGTGGCGCTGGTACTCGCGCAGGATGGGCCATTGCACGTCGGGCTCGCAGATGGTGTCGGCCGTCAACACCACGGCGGCGATGGCCACGCCGGCCAGCACCAGCACCGGCACCACCAGCTTCCACGACAGCCCGGCGAAGAAGATCACGTAGGTGCCGGCGGCCAGGATGAGCAGCGCCGTGCCCAGGTCGGGCTGCTTGGCCACCAGCGCCACCGGCACGAGCAGCAAGATGCCGGCGATCAGGAAGTCGAGCATGCGCAACTGGCCTTCGCGCTTCTGAAACCACCAGGCCAGCATCAGCGGCATGGCGATCTTCATCACCTCGCTGGGCTGGATGACCAGCGGCCCCAGCGCCAGCCAACGCGTGGCGCCCTTGCGCGTGATGCCAAACACGGCGGTCGCCACCAGCAGCGCAATGCCCGCCATGTACAGCGGCACGGCCAGGCGCATCAGCTTTTGCGGCGGCACCTGCGCCGCCACGAACAGCACGGCCAGCGCCAGCAGCATGTTGCGCGCGTGGTCGACGAAGCGCGTGCCGTGGTCAAAGCCGGCCGAGTACATCGCCACCAGGCCGATGGCGGCCAGCGCCAGCAGCGCCAGCAGCAGCGGCAGGTCGAAGCCGCCGAAGACGCGGCGCACCGTCACCCAGGGCGAGGCGCGCTCGAAGACGACGCTCATCGCGCTGTCGCCGCGGCCGCCGCAGCCACGCGCTGCGTGATCGGTATGAAGGGCGCGACGCTGGCCACGGGCGTCAATTGGCCGGGCAGCGGCACGTCATCGGCGCGGCGTGGCTTGCCCACCGGCGTGACGACGCGGCCCTCGCGCACGCCGGCCAGGTCTTCCTCGCTCGGGTACAGGCCGAGCAGCAGGTAGTCGAAGACGCGCCGCGCAATGGGCGCGGCCGAATCGGACCCGAAGCCGGCGTTCTCGACCACCACCGCCAACACCACGGTGGGCTCGCCAATCGGCGCAGCCGCGATGTACAGCGCGTGGTCGCGCTTTTGCTCTTCCATCTTCGAGGCGTTGTACTTCTCGTTGGCCTTCACGCCCACGGCTTGCGCGGTGCCGGTCTTGCCGCCGCTGGCGTAGCCGGCGCCGACGAAGGAGCGCACCGAGGTGCCTTCGGTCGTGACGCCGTGCAGCGCGCCGCGGATCAACTCCACATGCTCGGGCTTGAAGGCCAGCGGCGGCAGCGCATCGCTGGCCACGCGCCTGCGCTGGCCGGTGATGACGTCCTCGATCTCGCGCACCAAGCGCGGCTTGAAGCGCAGGCCACCCGACACCAGCGTGGCCGTGGCGTTGGCCAGCTGCAGCGTGGTGAAGTTGTTGTAGCCCTGGCCAATGCCCAGCGAGATTGTCTCGCCGGCATACCAGCGCTGCTGCTCTGGCTTCTTGTAGTAGCGCTTCTTCCACTCGGTGGAGGGCAAGGTGCCGGTGAGTTCGCTCTCGAGATCGATGCCAGTCTTGACGCCAAAGCCGAAGGGCGCAAGCTGCTCGTGCATGAGATCCACGCCCATCTCGTTGGCCAGCGAGTAGTAGTAGACGTTGCTGCTCTTGACGATGCTGCGCACCATGTCCACTGGCCCCAGACCCTTGTCGCCGTGACTGCGGAAGGTGTGGTTGCCAAACTGGAAGGTGCCGCCGTCGTTGATGATGGTGGCCGCACTGCGCTTGCCGGTGTTGAGCGCGGCCATCGCCATGAAGGGCTTGAAGGTGCTGCCCGGCGGGTAGGTGCCGCGCGTGGCCCGGTTGAGCAAGGGCTTGTCGATGCTCTCGTTGAGCTCGCGCCAGCTCTCGGCGTCGATGCCGTCGACGAAGAGGTTGGGGTCGAAGGTGGGCTTGCTCACGAAGGCCAGCACCTCGCCGTTGCGCGGGTCCAGCGCCACCAGCGCGCCGCGGCGCTCGCCGAAGAGGTTTTCCACCAGCGCCTGCAGCTTGATGTCGATGGACAGCACCAGCTTGTCGCCCGGCGTCGGCGGATGGCTCTTCAGGCGCCGCACGGCGCGGCCGCCAGCGCTGGTCTCGACCTCTTCGAAGCCGGCCGTGCCGTGCAACGCGCTCTCGTACTTTTGCTCGAGGCCGAGCTTGCCGATGTACTCGGTGCCCTTGTAGTTGCCTTGCTCGCCTTCGTCCCAGTCTTCCATGGCCTTCTTCTCGGCCGGGTTGATGCGCCCGATGTAGCCCAGCAGGTGCGCGCCGGTCTCGCCCAGCGGGTAGTTGCGAAACAGGCGCGCCTTGACCTCCACGCCAGGAAATCGGAAGCGCTGCGCCATGAAGCGCGCCACCTCTTCGTCGCTGAGCTTGGTGCGGATGGGCAGCGACTCGGCGCCCTTGAGCTCGTCCTGCAGGCGCTTGAAGCGGCGGCGGTCGCGCGGCTCGATGGTGACCACCGTGGCCAGCTCGTCGATCAGCGTCTCGAGGTCGCGGCCGTCGGCGCGGCGGCGCTGCGGTGTGATCTCCAGCGTGTAGGCCGAGAAATTGGTGGCCAGCACGACACCGTTGCGGTCGACGATGAGGCCGCGATTGGGCACGATGGGCACCACGGCGATGCGGTTGGCCTCGGCCTGCGTGGCCAGCTCTTCATGGCGAAAGACCTGCAGGTAGACCAGCCGCGCCGCCAGCACCGAAAACGCCAGCAGCACGAAGACGGCCGCAGTCAGCAGCCGCGCGCGGAAGCGGTCGATCTCCAGGTCGACGTCGCGCAGCACGGTCATGCGGCACCTCGCCAGCCGCCACCGGAGCTGCCCATCAAGCGCACGCCGCGGAACCGGCTCTGCCGGGCCGCTGGCGTGGCCCCCTTGAGGGGGAGCGGCGCAGCCGCTTCGGGGGTGGGCGTCATCACAGAGGGCGATTCTGATCCGGGTCGGGCGCGCGGCGCTGCGGGGCCAGCAGCAGCAGTGCGGCCAGCGGCCACAGCAGGGCCTCGAAGAGCGGCGCGGCCAGCACCCACCAGCCCGGAAACATGCCGCCGGCCATCAGGCGCACCAACAGCGACAGCGCATGCGCGGCCGCGAACACGGGCAACACCTGCAGTGCCTGCTCGAACACGCCAAACCACAGCAGCCGGCGGTGCACGGTGATGGCCACAAAGCCCAGCAGCGTGTAGGCCAGCGCATGCTGGCCGAGCAGCGCACCCTGGTTCACGTCCATCAGCAGCCCGAACATGAAGGCCACGCCCACGCCCACGCGGCGCGGCTGGTACACGTTCCAGAACACCAGCGCCACGGCCAGCAGGTCCGGCATGGCCGGCTGGCGGCCCAGCGGCAGCAGGTTGGCGGCAAAGGCCAGCAGCAGCGTGAAGGCGATGAAGAAGGGGTTGACCGGCAGCAGCAGCTGGTCGGAGCCCCGCGGCATGATCATGCTGCGGCTCCAGGTGTCAGCATGATCATGGCGCGGCTCCCGATGACAGCATGATCATGGCGCGGCCCCCGATCCCGCCTTCGCAGGTTTCTCGCCCCGCTTGGGCGTCTTGAGCTTGCGCTCGACGCGGTCGGGCGTGTCGACAGTCGCGGCCTCGCGCGGCGGCAGCTGCGCCGCCAGGGGCTCGAGCACGAGCACGTGGCGCACGCCGTCGGGCGACGCCGCCGGCGTGAGCACGATGCGCGCGAAGCCCGACTCGACCCGCCGCTCGACACTGGCCACGCGCGCCACCGACAGGCCCGGCGGGTAGATGCCGTCCAGCCCGCTGGTGTGCAGCACGTCGCCCACCTGCACGTCGGCATTGGCCGAGGTGAAGCGCAGCTCCATGCCGCCCACGACGCCGCCAAAGGCCGCGCCACGCTGCTGCGTGCGCATGTTGAGCACCGGGATGGCCGCGTCCTTGTCGGCCAGCAACGTGACCTCGGCGGTCAGCGAGTAGGCCTGTGTCACCTGACCCAGCACCCCGACCTCGTTGATCACGGGCGAGCCCAGCGCGACACCCTGCGTCAGGCCGCGGTCGATGAAGACCTTGCGCGAATACGGGTCGGCCGCCTCGTAAAGCACCTCGGCCGGTTGCGAGCGCACGGCGACGGCCGGGCGCAACTCGAGCAGGGCGCGCAGGCGGGCGTTTTCCTGTGCCAGCTGCTCGGTGCGTGCGGCGCGCTCGGCCACGTTCACCATGCGCGCCTTGGCCGCCGCCTCGCCGGCCAGCGCTTGGCGCAAGCCCTGCAGATAGTCGCCGCCGCCGTGCCAGGCCTCGACCGGCACCGCCAGCACGCGCTGCAGCGGCAGCAAGGCGA
Source organism: Rubrivivax sp. (assembly GCA_031427055.1). Lineage (GTDB taxonomy): Bacteria > Pseudomonadota > Gammaproteobacteria > Burkholderiales > Burkholderiaceae_C > Rubrivivax. Next base: position 3,977 of record JANPMR010000311.1, on the reverse strand, counting down.
TGGCCAGGCCCGCGCGCAGCGGCTCGACCACCTTGAAACGCGCATCGGCCACCATGAGAAACAACGCCAGCGCCGAGAAGAACAAGAGCTTGCTCAGCGCCGAATGGCCCTGGCGGAAGAAGGGCGGCGGCGTGCGGTCTAGCGTTCCCAACGGCACTGGGTCATCTCACCGGTCACTCGGACGTGAAGATGGATCCCAGGCGCTCCATGCGCTCCAGCGCCATCCCGCAGCCGCGCACGACGCAGGTCAGCGGGTCTTCGGCCACCAGCGCCGGCAGGCCGGTTTCCTCGGCCAGCAGACGGTCCAGGTCGCGCAGCAGGGCGCCGCCGCCGGTGAGCATCATGCCGCGCTCGGCGATGTCGGCGCCCAGTTCGGGCGGCGTCTGTTCGAGCGCGTTCTTGACCGCGCTGACGATCTGATTGAGCGGGTCGGTCAGGGCTTCCAGGATCTCGTTGCTGCTGATGGTGAAGCTGCGCGGCACGCCCTCGCTGAGGTTGCGGCCCTTGACTTCCATCTCTTTGACTTCGCTGCCCGGGAAGGCGCTGCCGATGGTCTTCTTGATGGTCTCGGCCGTCGGCTCGCCGATCAGCATGCCGTAGTTGCGGCGGATGTAGTTGATGATCGACTCGTCGAACTTGTCGCCGCCGACCCGGATGCTGCCCTTGTAGACCATGCCGCCCAGGCTGATGACGCCGACTTCGGTGGTGCCGCCGCCGATGTCGACCACCATCGAACCCGAGGCCTCGCTGACCGGCAGGCCGGCGCCAATGGCCGCCGCCATCGGTTCTTCGATCAGGTACACGTCAGATGCGCCGGCGCCGAGGGCCGACTCGCGGATCGCGCGGCGCTCGACCTGGGTGCTGCCGCAGGGCACGCAGATGATGATGCGCGGGCTGGGCCGCAGGATGCCGCGCGGGTGCACCATCTTGATGAACTGCTTGAGCATCTGCTCGGTCACCGTGAAGTCGGCGATCACGCCGTCTCTCATCGGCCGGATGGCCTCGATGTTGCCCGGCACCTTGCCCAGCATGGCCTTGGCTTCCTTGCCGACGGCCTGGATCGTTTTCTTGCCTTGCGGGCCGCCCTCGTGGCGGATGGCGACGACCGAGGGCTCGTCGAGCACGATGCCCTTGCCGCGCACGTAGATCAGTGTGTTGGCGGTGCCGAGGTCGATGGCGAGGTCGGTCGAGAAATAGCGGCGCAGGGAGGCGGCGAACATGAATGGGCAATCAGACGGTGTGAGCGGGCGGGGCGGGTCGGCAGCGCTGCGGAGCTTGCAGGCAGTGCGGGCGACGGGCGGGCCGGGCGCGGGGGTCGGGGAGTGTTCGGAGAGCGTGACTTCGGCCGGGGCGACCGCCAACGAGCATAAGCCCGCCACAGCGCCCCACCAATGCCCTGCAGGTAACCAGAGATAATAACGTATCTGCCCCTCGCGACCCCGTGGTGGCGCCTCATTTTTCAGCAGTCCGCGGCCCCCTCGCGGCACCTTCGACAAGCGCAAGAAGATGGCCCTGACCCAAGACGACGTGAGCCGCATCGCGCACCTGGCGCGGCTCGAGCTTTCGGGCGCCGAGAGCGCCCTGATGCTCGAGCAGCTGAACGGTTTTTTCGGCATCGTCGAACAGATGAGCGCGGTCGATACGCGCGGCGTCGAGCCCCTCTACACGCCGCTGTCGGCGGTGCAGGCGGTGGGTTTGCGCCTGCGCGATGACGCCGTCACCGAAGGCAACCGGCGCGAGGCCAACCAGCACAGCGCGCCGGTGGTCGAAGACGGCCTGTTCCTGGTGCCGAAGGTGATCGAATGACGGCCCCGACCTTGACCTCGACATCGCTGGCGGCGCTTGGCGTCGCTGGGCTGGCGCAGGCGCTGGCGGCGCGCCAGATCTCCAGCGTCGAGCTCACGCAGGCGCTGTTGGCGCAGATCGGGCGCCACGCCGACCTCGGCGCCTTCCTGTGCACCGCGCCCGAGGCCGCGCTGCGCCAGGCCGCCGCCGCCGATGCGCGGCGCGCGCGTGGCGAGGCCGGCGCGCTGACGGGCGTGCCCATCGCGCACAAGGACATCTTCGTCACCGACCACGCCACCAGCAGCCTGCCGTCCACCGCCGGCTCGAAGATGCTGGCCGGCTACGCCAGCCCCTTTGACGCGACCGTGGTGGCGCGCCTGGGGGATGGTGAACCGGGCCACGGCCCGGGCGCCGGCATGGTGACGCTGGGCAAGCTCAACTGCGACGAGTTCGCGATGGGCTCGTCCAACGAGAACTCGGCCTTCGGGCCCGTGCTCAACCCTTGGGACCGCAGCCGTGTCCCCGGTGGCTCGTCAGGCGGCAGCGCGGCCGCGGTGGCCGCGCGGCTGGTGCCGGCAGCCACGGGCACCGACACCGGCGGCTCGATCCGCCAGCCGGCGTCTTTCAGCGGCGTGACCGGCATCAAGCCCACCTACGGCGTGTGCAGCCGCTACGGCATGATCGCCTTCGCGTCCAGTCTGGACCAGGCCGGCCCGCTGGCGCGCAGCGCCGAAGACTGCGCGCTGTTGCTCGGGGCGATGAGCGGCTTCGACAACCGCGACGCCACCAGCGCCGAGCGGCCGCCGCAAGACTTTCACGCCCAGATGCGCGCGCCGCGCGAAGGCGCCACCGCAGCGCGCCCGCTGGCCGGGCTGCGCATCGGGCTGCCGCTGGAGTTCTTCCCCGCCGCGCTGGCCGCCGACGTCAACGGCGCCGTGCGCGCCGCACTGGCCGAGCTCGAAAGGCTCGGCGCGACGCTGGTCGACGTCAGCCTGCCGCGCACCGAGCTGTCGATCCCGGTCTACTACATCATCGCGCCGGCCGAGGCCAGCTCCAACCTGGGCCGTTTCGACGGCGTCAAGTTCGGCCACCGCGCGGCGCAGTACGCCGACCTGATGGACATGTACAAGAAGACGCGCGCCCAGGGCTTCGGGCCCGAGGTCAAGCGCCGCATCATGATCGGCACCTATGTGCTCAGCCACGGCTACTACGACGCCTACTACCTGCAGGCGCAGAAGCTGCGGCGCATGATTGCCGACGACTTTCAGGCCTGCTTCCAGCGCTGCGATGTCATCGCCGGCCCGGTGGCGCCCACCGTGGCCTGGAGAATCGGCGAGCAGGGCGGCGACCCGCTGCAAGCCTATCTGGCCGACATCTTCACGCTGCCCGCCAGCCTGGCCGGGCTGCCCGGCATGAGCGTGCCCGCCGGCCTGGGTGCGCACGGCATGCCGGTGGGCCTGCAGCTCATCGGCAACTACTTCGAAGAAGGCCGCCTGTTGCACACCGCGCACGCGCTGCAGCAGGCCACCGACTGGCACCTGCGCACGCCGGAGGGCTTCTGACGTGATCGCTCCCAAGCTCATTCGGGGTTACGAGGTCGTCATCGGCCTGGAGACCCACGCGCAACTTTCCACCGCCAGCAAAATCTTCAGTGGCGCGTCCACCACCTTCGGCGCAGCGCCCAACACGCAGGCCTGCGCGGTCGATCTGGCGCTGCCCGGCACGCTGCCGGTGATGAACCGTGGCGCCGTCGAACGCGCCATCCGCTTCGGCCTGGCAGTGGGCGCCAAGGTGGCGCCGCTGTCGATCTTTGCGCGCAAGAACTACTTCTACCCGGACCTGCCCAAGGGCTACCAGATCAGCCAGTACGAGACACCGGTGGTGCAGGGTGGGCGCGTCGAGTTCGTGCTGGATGGCGTCAAGCGCAGCGTTCGCCTGACGCGCGCGCACCTTGAGGAAGACGCGGGAAAAAGCCTGCACGAAGACTTCGCCGGCCAGACCGGCATCGACCTCAACCGCGCCGGCACGCCGCTGCTCGAGATCGTTACCGAGCCCGAGATGCGCAGCAGCGCCGAGGCGGTGGAATACGCCAAGGCGCTGCACGCGCTGGTGGTCTGGCTGGGCATCTGCGACGGCAACATGCAAGAGGGCAGCTTTCGCTGCGATGCCAACGTCAGCGTGCGCCGGCCCGG
>JANPMR010000310.1:0-2025 GCA_031427055.1 Rubrivivax sp. | reverse complement strand
GTCGGCAAACTTGGTGAACACCATCGGCCAGCCCTCTTCCTTGGGCAGGGTCTCGCGGAAGACAGAGGTGGCGAGCTCAGCCGCGTGCGCGCGGTAGTTTCGACCGACGCAGAACAGGCTGCGCAAAGGGCGTGGCAAGGGAGCGCACAGGGTCACGGCGTCGATCGGCAGCCGCGGGCCGGCGGCGCGTGGCAAGCCCTCACCGCGCGCCAGCGCCTGAATCAGGCGCAGCGCCCCGCGCTCTGGCTCGGGCACAGCCAAGGGCGTCAGTTCGCGGCCGCACGGCGACACCGTGCCCGCGTGCTGAGTGCCACCCCAGCGCCAGCTGGCCAATCGCATTGCGCTTGTCTCCGTTGGCCCGCAGATCGAGGCCGGCGCAAAGCGCGGCTGTCTGCGGTGTCATGGGCCCGGGGTTTTTGAGACTTGCGTCTCAAATCGGGATGGCCGCATCATAGGGGCCGTGTCGCCCCGATCACAAGTAGGACTCTGACCCGAACGTCTCAGGAGATACCCGCATGCCGCGCCTCAAGCACAAGATCACCGAAGCGCCCGCGCCGCCAACGCGAGGGGTCAGAGCGTCCACCTTCAAGCTGCTGCTCGACACGGCCATGGCGCTGATCCAGCAGGATGGCCGCATTCCGTCGGTGGCCGAGGTCGCGGTGCGCTCGGTGGTGTCGCGCGCCACGGCCTACCGCTACTTCCCGACACGCAGCGCGCTCACCACGGCCATCATCGACGCCTCGCTCGGGCCCGTGCGCGCCATCGCCTCAGACAGCGCCAATGGCCGCGAGCGCGTGCGCGAACTCTTCGAGCGCACCTTCCCGCGCTTCACCGAGTTCGAGCCGCAGTTGCGTGCTGCCGCCCAGTTGTCGCTGGAGCAGGGCGCACTCGAGCGGGCCGGCTTGCTGGAGGAGGAGCCCTACCGCCGCGGCCACCGCATTCGCATCCTCGAGCATGCCCTCGCGCCGATGGCGCCCGATTTGCCGCCCGCGGTGCGCCACCGTCTGCACCGGGCGCTGTCGGTGGTCTACGGCATCGAGCCCTACATCGTCCTCAAGGACATCTGGGGCCTGCCCGACCGCGAGGTCGAGGGCATCGCGCTGTGGATGGCCGACGCCTTGATTGACGCGGCGCTGCGCGATGCGGCGGCGGCGAAGGACGCGACAGCAGCGCCGAAGGCCGGAAGAAGGTCCAAGAGAGTCTGAGCTCGCGCAGGGTGTTCGCGCGCAAGGAAGGCCGAATTCGGCACCCGCGTTGCCGACCTTGGGCTTACGGCTTGCCTCAGGCCACGACAGCGCGGTTGAATCGCGGCAAGAAGTCGGGCTCTTCCTTGAACAGGAACCCAATGAAAAAGTACACGCCCAATGGCTTGCTGAGCTGCAGCACCGACCGTGTGCGGCCTTGCAGTGACTTGTCCTGAAGCAGTTTGTCCATCACCAGCTTGTTGGCCAGGATCGCATCGACCCGCCGCGCCATCAACATGCTGAGCAACTGCGCGTGGGTCGTGGGCTCGGCGTTGACGCGGTAGTCGTTTGTCTTCAGCCAATCCAGCATGTTGGCGCCCACGAAACTGCCGACGGTTGCCGTCTCACGAAAGGACGGTGACGCCGGGTCGAGGCGCGTCTCTTTCAACAAGTACCACCGCCATTCCTGGGGGGGCGATCTCGGCGCTCATCTGCGCCACGGCATCACGCTCGGCAGATTGCGATGCGGCAAAGAAGCCATCGGCATCACCTGCGTAGACCAGCTTCTGCGCACGAGCCCAGGGGTAGACGGTGACCGTGAAAGCGCGTTGGATTCGCGTCATGGCGCACTCGACGCGCTTGATGGGCACTCAGGCACAAGGCCAAAGCCACCCCTGTTGAGCCCTTGAGACGGGACTGGCGCATGGCGGGATTGTCAATCGCCGGCATGGGCCACGACTCAGGGCTAACGCTCGACGCGCAGGATGCGGCCGTCGGCGCTGTCGGTGAGCAGGTAGAGCCAGCCGTCAGGGCCCTGGCGCACGTCGCGAATGCGCTCGCC
>JANPMR010000309.1:0-1570 GCA_031427055.1 Rubrivivax sp. | reverse complement strand
GGCACGAGGCCCCTTGTGCTGCGGCGTGGTGTGGCGATCAGTCCACGAGCGCGTCGAGGGCCTTCTGGTAGCGATTGGCGTGCGAGCGCTCGGCCTTGGCCAGGGTCTCGAACCAGTCGGCGATCTCGTCGAAACCTTCGTCGCGCGCCGACTTGGCCATACCCGGGTACATGTCGGTGTACTCGTGCGTCTCGCCGGCCACGGCGGCGGCCAGGTTCTGGCGGCTGTTGCCGATGGGCAGGCCAGTGGCCGGGTCGCCCGAGCCGTTTTCGAGGAACTCAAGGTGGCCGTGCGCGTGCCCGGTCTCGCCTTCGGCGGTAGAGCGGAACAGCATCGCGACGTCGTTCTGGCCTTCCACGTCGGCCTTGTTTGCGAAATAGAGGTAGCGGCGGTTGGCCTGCGATTCGCCGGCGAAGGCGTCCTTCAGGTTTTGCTCGGTCTTCGAACCTTTCAAGCCCATGGGGTGCTCCTGGTGTCCATGACGGTGGGTCGGGCGCCCGCTTGGGCACCACTGCGTGCAACGGTAGCAAAGCACACTGTAGGCCGCCAATACAAAGCTTCAATGCGGCTCACAGCCTGCCGATTGCGCTGGCGCAAGTCTCAGCGCGCGCCGCGCAAACAGTGCACTCAGTGCAGGCCCAGCAAACGCAGCGCCAGCTCATGCAGCCGTGCCTTGGGGTCGGCGATGCCGGCCAGCACGGTGAAGTGGTTGGCACCGGGCACTGTCTCGCAGGCCGGCACGGCGGTCGGGCCCCAGACGTCGCGGATCAGCCGGTTTTGACGCAGGAACTCATCGCTCTCGTCCAGGCCCACTGCGGCATACAGCTTGGCGCCCTTGGGCCGCGGGAAGAAGGCCGGGCTCAGGCGCGCGACCGACGTGGGCGTCAGCTTCAGGTCGCCCTTCAGGAAGGGCGTGTGGCGCAGCGGCTCCAGGTCGTACAGGCCCGAGATCGACAGCGCTCCGGTGAGCGGCTGCGCCGGCAGGTCGTCGGCCACGTCCTTCCAACGGCAGCTCAGCAGCAGCGTTGCCAGGTGGCCACCGGCAGAGTGCCCGGCCAGCGCGATGCGGGTGGGGTCGCCACCATGCATGGCCGCGTGGCGGTGCACCCAGACCACCGCTTGCACCAGTTGCAGCGCAATCTGCTCGATGCTCACCGCGGGGCACAGGTCGTAGTTGGGCACGACCACCATGGCGCCGTCGGCGTTGAATGACGGCGCGACAAAGGAGCAGTCGGACTTGTCCAGCGCCCGCCAGTAGCCGCCGTGGATGAAGATCAGCACCGGGGCCTTGGCGGCGGTGGTCGGAAAGACATCGAGCGTCTGCCCTTTGGCCGGGCCGTAGCGCACGTCAAGCAGCGCAGCCGCGGCACCTGCACGCGCCGCCACCGAGGCCCTGACCCAGCTGCCCATCACATCGGCGTGGTCGGGTACGAGGGCGCGGTTGTTGTACTGGGCGTCGAGCCACTGGGGGTCGAGTCGGTTGCGCATCGGCGGGCTCCTTTGGGGTCGAGTGCGCGGCGATGTTAATCGCGCCCCGTCGGCGCCCCACGGGAGGGCCACACGCGGTGAT
>JANPMR010000308.1:0-2562 GCA_031427055.1 Rubrivivax sp. | reverse complement strand
CCCCGCTGCGCGTGAACTCGGCGTAAAGCTCGATGACGTGGCCCACATCGACCACGATCAGGAAGGGTGGGCGCCCCTCGTTGGCAGGCAGCGCCCGCGCATAGCCTTCTGCCTGGGAACGGGCACGCAGGAGCGCGTCGTCGAAACCCTTCGTATGCGCGCCGGCCTTGACCTTCTTTGCTTCGAGCACGAAGGCACCGCGCCGGTAGCAGTCGATGAAGCCAGTGCTGGCGCTACCGTCACCGTGGGCGAAAGTCACCCGGCGTTCGAAGACATAGGCGTTGTCGCGGGTGTCGTCGCGCGCCGGCTCGGGCGCCGGAACTTCCAGCAAGGCGCATAGCTCGCCAATGAACAACTGGTAGTTGGCGCGCTCGGAGCCGCCGACGTCTTGCCAGCGGGCGATGAAGGCTTCGACGCTTTGAGGCTCGGGCATGGAGCGCATCATAGGTGGCGGGATGTGTCGCCCCCGAGGACGGCAGGTGCGTCTCAAGGCGCTCAGGTGCTCGGGCCGACCCGGTCAGGTGCGTTCTCCTGAAGTCGCATTTCACAGGCCAGACAGACGCTGTCGAGGCCGAGCACAGGATTGCCTTTGACACGGGAGCAGCCCCTGGCCGGGCCTCCAATCCTACCCGTGCAGCCGTCGGACGGGCCAGCGAACGGCGGCCCCTCATGGGGCTCGTCGAATCAAGGGTGCGGACGGTGGGGCCCCCCAATCGGCAAGAAGCCGCAACCCCACATGGCGCTCCGGCGGCATCGCTGCCGCCGTGCTACGGCCGGGGGAATATCACCGTGTCACGTCCGCGCGGGCAGTGTAGCGAGAGAGGGGGCTGATCGCGCTGATCGCGCTGATCACGCTCGTTCAAAGCGGCCGCGCCTCGGCCAGGATGCGGTCGCGCAGCGCCGGGTGCAACTCGCGTTCTGTGCACAGGTCGACCTTGACGCCCAGTGCGTCTTCGAGCTCGAGTTGCAGGCCCACGACGCCCAGCAGCGAATGCCCGGCCGGCAGATTCACCAGCAGATCGATGTCGCTTCCTTCGCAGTCGGTGCCGCTGGCGGCGGAACCAAACACCTGCACGTTGCTGGCGCCGTGGGCTGAGGCCAGAGCCAGCACCCGATCACGTTTGCTGGCGAGGATCGTCGAAGGTCGCATGGGCGGATTGTGAGGCGGCGCGGCCGATCTGTGCTGAAGGAGCCATCAGCCACACGGCAACCCCGGATGCCTCATGACAGGAGGCCTTGCAGCACCTGGGAGCCGTTGCCGATCCCGCGGTATTTCTTGAAGACGTAGAGCTTGACCAGCCACAGGTGCGAGGGGAAGTCCTCGGTGGCGACGAAGCCGGCCACGTCGTCGACCAGGATGATCCGGTGGGTTTCGGGCGTGAAGTTGGCGCAGTGCTTCTCGCGTTGCTCCAAAGGATCCCAAAGGCCCCACGTGGCTTCCACATGGCAGCGCATGGCGTCCTCGGTGATCGCGTAGGTGACCTCTAGGTCGTCGGCCGTGGCGGGCCGCAGGCGGTAGGCCGGCCTGCGGGGCGCCTGCAGATCGAGCGTGGCCGCCTCGCCCCGGTCCGCCGCTCAGCGCACCCGCATCCCCGGCACCGCGCCCGGCCAGGGCTCGAGCACGAAGACGCCGGGGTGGGCCTTTTCGTCGGCGTGGCTGGCGGCCAGCACCATGCCCTGGCTGACGCCGAACTTCATCTTGCGCGGCGCCAGGTTGGCCACCACCACCGTCAGCTTGCCCACCAGCTGCTCGGGCGTGTAGGCGCTGGCGATGCCGCTGAACACCTGGCGCAGCTCGGCCTCGCCGGCATCGAGCATCAGGCGCAGCAGCTTGGTGCTGCCTTCGACGCGGTCGACCGAGACGATGCGCGCGATGCGCAGGTCGACGCGGGCGAAGTCCGCAATGCCGATCTCCTCGGCCACCGCTTCGCCACCGGGCAGCGGCGGCGCCTCGACTTCGGGTTCCGCCGGCTCGAACAGGGCCTGCAACCTGGCCGGATCGACGCGCTGCATCAGGTGCGTGTAGGCGCCGATGGTGTGATGCCCCAGCGCGCGCTGCGCATCCATCCACTGCAGGGGCTCGACCTGCAGGAAGGTCTCGACCTGGGCGGCCAGCCCCGGCAGCACCGGCTTGAGGTAGATGGTCAGCACGCGGAAGGCCTCGATGCAGACGCTGCACACGTCGTGCAGCGCGCCATTGGGCTCGCCCATGCCGTCTTTCTTGGCCAGCTCCCAGGGCTTGTGCTGGTCGACGTATTCGTTGACGCGGTCGGCCAGCAGCATCACCTCGCGCAGCGCGCGGCCGAACTCGCGTTCGTCAAAGTGGCCGCGGATCTCTTCGCCGTGCGCGCGCAGGCCGTCGAGCAGCGCGCGGCCCTCGACGCCCAGGTCGGCCGACAGGCGGCCGCCGAAACGCTTGCTCAGGAAACCCGCGGCGCGGCTGGCGATGTTGATGTACTTGCCCACCAGGTCGCTGTTCACGCGGGCCGCAAAGTCAACGAGGTTGAAGTCCAGGTCTTCAACGCGGCCGTTGAGCTTGGCGGCGATGTAGTAGCGCAGCCA
>JANPMR010000307.1:0-2251 GCA_031427055.1 Rubrivivax sp. | reverse complement strand
GAAGATCAACGACAAGCACATCGAGGTCATCGTGCGCCAGATGCTGCGCCGCGTGCAGATCACCAACGTGGGTGACAGCAGCTACATCGCCGGCGAACAGGTCGAGCGCTCTGAGCTGCTCAACACCAACGAGCGCCTGCTGTCCGAGGGCAAGCTGCCCGCGACGCATGCCGACGTGCTGCTGGGCATCACCAAGGCCAGCCTGTCGACCGACTCCTTCATCTCCGCGGCTTCCTTCCAGGAAACCACCCGCGTGCTCACCGAGGCTGCCATCATGGGCAAGCGCGACGAGCTGCGTGGCCTGAAGGAAAACGTCATCGTCGGCCGCCTCATCCCGGCTGGTACTGGCATGGCCTTCCACATCGCCCGCAAGGCCAAGGAAGAGATGGACGAGAGCGAACGCCGTGCCATCACCATGCAGGAGGCCGAGGAACTGGCCGCTGTGCAGTTGGCGAAGATCGACGCCGAAGCCGGCAGCCATTCGGCCGAGTAAGCGCACAGCGCCGCACGGCGGCGCGATGCGACCAGAGGGCGGCTTCGGCCGCCCTTTTTCATGGCTGCGTGCCGCGCCCTTGCTGCACCCGTGCCGCACCCGTAACGCACCCGTAACGCGGCCGCTGTGTGCTTGCGCCATCGACCAGTCCACGGGCCTGATGATGCGCAAGCCCAGCGTGCACGCCCTGCGCGACAACTTGAGCAGGGCGCGGTCCCGGGTGACCAGCCAGCGCGCGCCGTGGGCGAGCGCCAGGTCGATGAAGACCTGGTCATCCGCGTCGGTGCAAACCGGGTTGGTGGCCCGCGGGGTCGGCGTCGCCAACATCATTGACTCGTGATCGAATGATGTGAGCAAGTGCTCGCAGTTCGGATTCCATCGCAGCAGCGAGGGATAGCTCAGCGTGCGCTCGAACTCATCGCGCATGCGGGGGCACGTCACCCAATGCACGCTGCGGCTGTGGATGGCGCCGGCCAGAGCGGCCATCGCACCGTCGTTGAACAGCAGCCAATCGAGCGCGACGTTGGTATCGAGCACCACGGCCCAGCAATTTGTGGTCGGGAGTGCATCGTCCATGAGAGATCGGCTTGCCGCTTGAGATTTACCGAATATACTAGAAGGCTTTTCAGCAGACTTTGCTGCGCCAGCGTTCGGCCGTCCACGGCAGTCCCGGGCGAGGGGTGGTCTCGGTGCCGGTCTGGCACTGCTCTGGTGCAAGAGCCGCCCCGGAGTCGCTCGAAAACATGTCGCTTCAAACGGGAACAAGCCACAAATGCCAACCATCAACCAGCTCGTGCGTTTCGGCCGTGAGGTCGAAGTCACGAAGTCCAAGTCGCCTGCGATGCAGAACAGCCCGCAGCGCCGCGGCGTCTGCACGCGCGTCTACACCACCACGCCCAAGAAGCCGAACTCGGCGCTGCGCAAGGTGGCCAAGGTGCGCCTGACCAACGGCTTCGAAATCATCAGTTACATCGGCGGCGAAGGCCACAACCTGCAGGAGCACAGCGTGGTGCTCGTGCGCGGCGGCCGCGTCAAGGACTTGCCGGGCGTGCGCTATCACATCGTGCGCGGCTCGCTCGATCTGCAAGGTGTCAAGGATCGCAAGCAATCGCGCTCCAAGTACGGCGCCAAGCGCCCGAAGAAGGCCTAAGCACCGCGGCAGGCCGGCGACGGCTTGCGGCGGTCAATTGCGGCGCGCCCCGTTGCGGGCCGCCGAGTAAGTGAAGGGCCTTGATGACCCTTCGCGGCGCCGGATGAACACCGGCGCCAACTGAAACTGAAAGAGGAAGACTCCCATGCCACGTCGTCGCGAAGTACCCAAACGCGAAATTCTCCCGGACCCGAAGTTCGGCTCCATCGACCTGTCCAAGTTCATGAACGTGATCATGGAATCGGGCAAGAAGGCCGTCGCCGAGCGCATCATCTACGGTGCGCTCGAACAGGTCGAGAAGAAGGCCCAGAAGGACCCGCTCGAGGTCTTCATGACCGCCGTCAACAACATCAAGCCGATGGTCGAGGTCAAGTCCCGCCGCGTTGGCGGTGCCAACTACCAGGTTCCCGTGGAAGTTCGCCCCGTTCGCCGACAGGCCCTGGCCATGCGCTGGCTGAAGGAAAGCGCGCGCAAGCGCGGCGAGAAGTCGATGGCCGCCCGTCTGGCCAACGAACTGCTCGAAGCCAGCGAAGGCCGCGGCGGCGCGGTGAAGAAGCGCGACGAAGTGCACCGCATGGCTGAAGCGAACAAGGCGTTCTCGCACTTCC
>JANPMR010000306.1:0-4323 GCA_031427055.1 Rubrivivax sp. | reverse complement strand
GCCATGCACGACCACCTGATGGCGCAGCTGGTGGCACTGAAGAAGCTGCGCCAGAACGCCGCCCGGACGGCAGCGCGGGCACCGCGCGCCGCCGCGACAAAGGGGCCACGCCGTGCTTGAGGACATCCGCCACGCCGCCGCACGCCAACGCACCGCGCGCGCCGTGCGGCGCATGAAGGCCGACTGCAAACGCCTGCTGTCCGAGAAGGGCGAGCTCGGCGGCATGGCGCTGGCGCGCGACCTCATCGACCGCCTGGAGACGCTGGCCGACGAGCAGCTCGAAGAGTTCTTCGACTACCTGGCCAGCGATCTCAGCCCCGATCCGCAGGCCGTGCTGAAGCGGGCCCAGGCCTACGCCGAAGCGCCGGGTGCGAAGACGCTGATCCCGCTGAGTCTGGCCATCGAGCCACCGCGGCAAGAGCTGCTGCGGCGCCTGAACCGCATGCCCGGCGGCACCGCGGCCGTGCTGCGCCTGCGCCGTGCGCTGCTGCGCCGGCTGCCCGAGCGCCCCGAGCTGGCGGCCATCGAGGCCGACTTGCTGCACCTGCTCAACTCCTGGTTCAACCCCGGCTTCTTGCGCATGAAGCGGGTCGACTGGAACTCGCCGGCGCAGTTGCTCGAAAAGATCATCCACCACGAGGCCGTGCATGCCATCGACGGCTGGGACGACCTGCGCCGCCGCCTGCAGCCCGACCGCCGCTGCTTTGCTTTCTTTCACCCGCAGCTGGGCGACGAGCCGCTGATCTTTCTCGAGGTCGCTTTGCTGCCCGAGATGCCGGCATCGATTGCGCCGCTGATCGACAAGGCCAGCACGCCCTTGCCGGCCGACCGCTTCCGCGTCGCGGCCTTCTACAGCATCAGCAACTGCGAGCCCGGGCTGCGCGGCGTCTCGCTGGGCAACTTTCTCATCAAGACGGTGGCCGAGCAGTTGCAGCGCGAGCTGCCGCGGCTGCGCACGTTTTGCACCTTGTCGCCGATCCCGGGCTTTGCCAACTGGCTGCTGGCAGAGCCCGATTTCGCCGCCCTGCCGCACCTGCGCAAGGCCGGCGTCACCGAGCTCAACGCCGCGCGCGAGCGGCTGCGTGGCCTGTGCGGCGGCGACCTGGGCGCGCTGCAGGGCCCGGCCGTGCACGAGACGCTGGGCGACGAGGGCGCCAAGGCGCTGCACCTGCTGGCCAGCGCCTACCTGGCCTACGCCTCGCCCACGCCGCAGGGCGACCCGGTGGCGCGTTTCCACCTCGACAACGGCGCCCGGCTCGAGCGGCTCAACGCGCGCGCCAACCTGTCGGGCAAGGGGCTGCGGCAGTCCTTCGGCATGATGGTCAATTACCTCTATGACCTGGGCAAGGTGGAAGCCAGCCACGCCAAGTTCCGCCAGGGCGAGGTGGCGCGCTCGCGCGCCATCGACACCCCGGGTTAGCGCGCCTTTGGCCACCACGCGCCACGACTCAAAATCAACAGCAGGAGACAAACCAATGACCCAAGCAAGCCGCCGCCAGGCCCTGATCGCCACCGCCGCCACGGCCGCCACCCTGGCCGCCCCCTGGGTGCACGCCCAGAGCGCGTGGCCCACCAAGCCCGTGACCGTGGTGGTCCCCTTCCCGCCCGGCGGTGGCACCGACGCCTTCGCGCGGCCGCTGTTTGCCATGATGAGCAAGAACACCGGCCGCCAGTTCGTCATCGACAACAAGGGCGGCGCCGGTGGCACGCTGGGCGCCGGCATCGCGGCCAAAGCGGCGCCCGACGGCTACAGCTTCTTCATGGGCGCGGTGCACCACACCATCGCGCCCAGCATGTACCCCAAGCTCGACTACAACATCGAGACCGACTTCGTGCCCGTGGGCCTGGTGTCCAGCGTGCCGCAGGTCATCGTCGTCAACCCGTCCAAGGTGCAGGCCACCAACCTGAAAGATCTGCTCGTCTTCATCCGCGCCAACCCGGGCAGGCTCAACTACGGCTCGGCCGGCAACGGCACCAGCCATCACCTGGCGGGCGAGCTGTTCAAGCTGCAGACCAAGACCTTCATCACCCACATCCCTTATCGCGGCGCCGGCCCGGCCCTGCAAGACCTGATTGCGGGGCAGGTGGACCTGATGTTCGACGGCCTGGGCAGCAGCGCCAACCACATCAAGAGCGGCCGCTTGCGCGCCATTGCCGTGGCTGGCGACAAGCGCGCGCCGGGCTTCCCCGACGTGCCGACGGCCGCCGAGGCCGGCGTGCCGACCTACAAGGTGGCCACCTGGTACGGCATCTGGGCGCCCAAGGGCACGCCGCGCGAACTCGTCGCCGCCATGCAGGCCGAGATGCGCAAGGCGCTGACCAGCGAAGAGCTCAAGACCTTCTGGACCGGCCTGGGGACCGAGACGCCCAACCTGTACGGCGACGCCTTCGGCAAGTTCGTCGGCGATGAAGTCAAGCGCTGGGCCATCGTCGTGAAGGAGTCCGGGGCCAAGCTGGACTGAAGCGATGAGTCAGGAGAACCTGTTCGCCGCCCTGCGCGGCGCCTTCCCGGCCGATCTGGACACGGTGGCGATCGAGACCGCCGACACGCCTGCGCCGCTGTTCTATACCTGGCGCGATCTCGAGCGCGGCACGGCCATGCTGGCCAACCTGATCGACGCGCTGGCGCTGCCGCCGGCATCGCGCATCGCCGTGCAAACCGAGAAGAGCGTCGAGGCGCTGATGCTCTACCTGGCGGTGCTGCGCGCCGGCCATATCTACCTGCCGCTGAACACCGCCTACCAGGCGGCCGAGATCGAGTACTTCATCGCCAACGCCGAGCCGGCGATGGTGGTCTGCGCGGGCAAGAACTTCGGCTGGATCAGCCGCATCGCCTTCGTGGCCGGCACGCGCCATGTCTTCACCCTCAACGAAGACCGCAGCGGCAGCTTGCTCGACCGCGCCGCCTACCAGGGCGACACGCACGAGCCCGCGCGGCGCGGCGCCGACGACCTGGCCGCCATCCTCTACACCAGCGGCACCACCGGGCGCAGCAAGGGCGCGATGCTCTCGCACGGCAACTTGCTGTCCAACGCGCGGGTGCTGAAGGACGCCTGGGGCTGGCGGTCGCCGCAGGACGGTGGCGACGTGCTGATCCACGCGCTGCCCATCTTCCACGTCCACGGCCTGTTCGTGGCCAGCCACGGCGCGCTGATCAATGGCAGCAAGATGATCTGGTTCAGCCGCTTCGATGCCCGCGCCGTCACCGCGCGGCTGCCCGAGGCCACCGTCTTCATGGGCGTGCCCACGCTCTACGTGCGGCTGCTGGCCGAGCCCGGCTTCACGCGCCAGGCCTGCCGCCACATGCGCCTGTTTGTCAGTGGCAGCGCGCCGCTGTTGCTGGAAACCTTCAACGAATTCAAGGGCAAGAGCGGCCACACCATCCTCGAGCGTTACGGCATGAGCGAGACGACCATGCTCACATCAAACCCCTACCGCCCCGAGAGCAAACGCTGCGGCGGCACCGTGGGCTATGCCCTGCCCGGCGTGGGCGTGCGCGTGCACAGCGACAAGGGCACGCCGCTGCCCGCCGGCGACATCGGCGGCATCGAGGTCAAGGGCCCCAACATCTTCAAGGGCTACTGGAAGATGCCCGAGAAGACCGCGGACGAGTTCACCACCGACCTCTGGTTCAAGACCGGCGACGTCGGCAAGATCGACGCCGATGGCCGCATCACGATCGTCGGCCGCAGCAAGGACCTCATCATCAGCGGCGGCTACAACGTCTACCCGGCCGAGATCGAAGGCTTCATCAACGACATGCCGGGCGTCGCCGAATCGGCGGTGGTGGGCGTGCCGCACCCCGACTTCGGCGAGGCCGTGGTGGCCGTGGTGGTGGCCAAGCCCGGCGCCGCGCTGGCGGGTGCCACCGTCGTGGCCGCGCTGAAGGCGCAGATCGCCAACTTCAAGGTGCCCAAGCAGGTCTATGTCGTCAGCGAACTGCCGCGCAATGCGATGGGCAAGGTGCAGAAGAACCTGCTGCGTGATCAGCACCAGGGGCTGTTCGCGAAGTGAAGGGCGAGGACGAAGCCTCGGCGCCCGACCGCTGCCCGCGCTGCGGCGGCGGCTTTGCTTGCGGCGCGGCCGGGCCCGGGCCCTGCGCCTGCACCGCGGTCACCCTGAGTGCCGAGTTGCAGGTGCTGCTGCAGCAGCAGTTCAGTGGCTGCCTGTGCATGGCTTGTCTGCGCCAACTTGAACAAGCGACGGTATGAGATTCCTTATCCTCGGCGGCACGCGCTTTCTCGGCCGCCACGTCGCGCAGCAGGCGCTGGCGGCCGGCCATCACGTCACGCTGCTGCACCGCGGCCGCAGCCACGCCGGCCT
>JANPMR010000305.1:0-6837 GCA_031427055.1 Rubrivivax sp. | reverse complement strand
CGTCAGGCGCGACCGCCCAGCTTTTCCCAGCGCTCCAGCGCCTGCATCAGCTCGGTCTCGATGGCCTCGTTGCGGGCCTGCAGCGTGACCACGCGCTGCGGTTCGTCGACGTAGACCTCGCTGCCAGCCAACAGCGAATGGATCTCGCGCTGCTCTGACTCGAGCTCGTCGATGAGCGCCGGCAGGCCTTGCAGCTCGCGCTGTTCCTTGTA
This sequence comes from Rubrivivax sp., assembly GCA_031427055.1. Lineage (GTDB taxonomy): Bacteria > Pseudomonadota > Gammaproteobacteria > Burkholderiales > Burkholderiaceae_C > Rubrivivax. The sequence goes on along the minus strand of JANPMR010000305.1, from coordinate 6,625 downwards.
GCTGAGCTTGGCCTTGGGGGCGCTGCGCTGTCCGGCGGCGGCTGGCGCCGACAGGGCAGCCGCAGGCGCCACAGGCGCCACACGGCCTCGGCTGCGCTGCAACTTCCAATCTTCATAGCCACCTTCGTACTCGCGCCACAGCCCAGGCCGGCCGCCATAGGCCGGGTCGCCCTCCCAGGCAATCGTGCTGGTGACCACATTGTCCAGAAAACGCCGGTCGTGGCTGACGAGAAACACCGTGCCGGCGTAGCTCTGCAGCAGCTCTTCCAGCAACTCGAGCGTGTCGATGTCGAGGTCGTTGGTGGGCTCGTCGAGCACCAGCACGTTGGCCGGCAGCGCAAACAGGCGCGCCAGCAGCAGCCGGTTGCGCTCGCCGCCGGAGAGCGTGCGCACCGGCGCATTGGCGCGCTCGGGCGAGAACAGAAAGTCGGTCAGGTAGCTCATCACGTGCTTGCGCACGATCTTGGGCTCCTGGCCGATCTCGATCCATTCGCTCCCGGGGCTGATGGTGTCGACCAGCGTGGCCGTGAGGTCGAGCGCGGCGCGCATCTGGTCGAAGTAGGCCACCTGCAGTCGCGTGCCCTGGCGTACCTTGCCCGAGGTGGGCTGCAGGTCGCCCAGGATCAGCTTGAGCAGCGTCGTCTTGCCGCTGCCGTTGGGGCCGATCAGGCCCACCTTGTCGCCGCGCAGGATGGTGGCCGTGAAGCCTTCTATCAAACGCTTGTCACCGAAGCTCATGCTCACATCGGTGAGCTCGGCGACGATCTTGCCCGGCGGCAGGCCGCTGGCCATCTCCAGCCGCACCTGGCCCAGCGTGTCGCGCCGCGACGCGCGGTCTTCGCGCAGTTTGACCAGCCGCGCCACGCGGCCGACGCTGCGCGTGCGCCGCGCCTCGACGCCCTTGCGGATCCAGACCTCTTCCTGCGCCAGCATCTTCTCGGCGCGCGCGTTGGCCAGCGCTTCGTCCTGCAGCTCGCGCGCCTTGGTGGCTTCGTAGGTGGCAAAGCTGCCGGGGTAGCTGCGCAGCACGCCGCGGTCGAGCTCGATGATGCGGGTGGCCACGGCGTCGATGAAGGCGCGGTCGTGCGACACCAGCACCACGGCGCCGCCGCTGCCGTGCCCTTGTTCACCGCCGCCGCGCCACTCGCGCAGCAGCTCCTGCAGCCACTCGATGGCGTCGACGTCGAGGTGGTTGGTGGGCTCGTCCAGCAGCAATAACTCGGGCGCCGCCACCAGCGCGCGCGCCAGCGCCACGCGTTTTCGGGTGCCGCCGGAGAGGTCATCGACCTGCGCGTCGGCGCTCAGGTTCAGGCGCTGCAGCGCCTGCTCGACGCGCTGCTCCCAGGTCCAGCCGCCCAGCGCTTCCAGGCGCGTCTGCAGCGCATCCAGGTCGTCCTCCGGCGCATGGGCTTCAAAACGTTCGCGCAGCGCACGCGCCTCGGCCACGCCTTCGGACACCGCCTCGAAGACGCTGTGCCCGGGGTCGAACAACGGCTCTTGCGCCACGTAGACGCGGCGCAGGCCGGTCTGCAGTTGCAGGATGCCGTCGTCGGGCTTTTCCAGCCCGGCCAGGATCTTCAGCAGGCTGGACTTGCCAGCGCCGTTGCGGCCGATGAGCGCAACGCGCTCGCCGACCTCCAGCGACAGCGCGGTGCCGTCGAGCAGCGGGACATGGCCGTAGGCGAGATGAGCGTCAGAGAGTGTGAGAAGGGCCATGCCGCGATTGTCGGGCCTGGCCCGGCAGCCATCAGAAGCGCACGCGCAGGCCGACCGAGGCGCTGCTGGCGCGCACCGTGCCGATGTTCGAGGTGTCGCCGCTTGTGATGTCCCAGGCGAACTCGACCGAGGTCACCGGCGTCACCAGAAAGCCGATGCCCAGGCCGAAGGTCGGCTGGAACTTGCTGCCCGACGCCGTGGTGCCGCCGCTGTTGCGCGCCAAGTGCACATCGGCCAGGCCGACGCGCAACAGGCCTTCGGCAACATCGCCAAAGCGGACCAGCCAGCTTGCGCTTGCGCCCACCGAGCGCAGCCGCACCGAACCGCCGGAGTCGTTGGTGTTGCCCTTGCCGTACTCGGCGAGCCAGCCCTCGAAGGCGAAGACGCCGAAGCGATAGCCCAGGCCCAGCTTGCCGCTGGTGGAGCGCGCGTTCTCGCACGAGGTGAAGAACCAGCAACCGTAGTCGTAGTCGTTGCGGCCGACCGCGGCGATGGCGTACGGCCCCACGCGCGAGTTCGCTGCGGCAGGCGGCGGCATCGGCGGGGCCACGACGGCCGGCACCGGCGCGGCTGCCACGGGCGGCGGTGCGGCGGCGGGCGCCGTCTGCGCATGGCTGGTCAGGGCCGGCAAGGCCAGCAGCGACGCCAGGGTCACGGTGAAGATCGGGCTCAGGACAGGGCGGTGGTTTGCGGTCATCGTGGGCTTTCGGGTGCGGCCGGACATCGGCACACGGGTTTCATCGTAGCGCCGCTCAGGGCTGCCGGGCATCCCGCACGGCACGCGTGGCAGCGCGCTGCCAGTCGTCGGCGCCACCGTAGGCCTGCTGCTCTTCGCGGCTGGCGTCGACGAGCTTGATGAGGTGCTCGTCGTCGCTGGCCAGTGCGGCGGCCAGCAGCTCGGGCCAGGGCAGTGCCGTTGCGGCCACATCGGCGACCCGTGTCGGCTTGATCCTGCTGGCCATCACGCCGGCCGCGTAGGCGCGCCAGTAGGCGCGCAGCGCGGGCAGCGGCTCTTCGACAAAGGGCAGCAGCAAGCGCATGGCGTGGGCGCTGGTCACCAGATGCAGCGCCGTGAAGTTGCCGCTGGCCGCGTGCAGCTGGGCCGCTGTCCGCGCCAGGCGGCCCAAGGTGTCGTCGGCGATCACCAGTTGCGCCACGACGGGCGCGAACCCGCGTTGTGCGGCGCCCTCCCGCATGCGCTCGACGATCAGGCCGGCAGCGCTGTCGCCCGCCGGCAGGCGAGGCAACAGGCGCGCCGGGTCGGCCACGCGACCGACCGCGTGGCTTGCGCCCAGGTCCAGCCAGCGGCAAGCCCAATAGGCCAGTGCGTCGGCCAGTTCGCCGCGGTGCCCGGCGCGCAGCGCGGCCGCGGTGCGGATGGGGCCGTGGAAGGCCACCGCGCCCACGCCCTGCATCAGCGGCGGCAGCACCTGGCCCAGCACGGCGGCGGCATCTTCGTGGAACAACCACTGATCGAAGAGCGCGCGGTACGCCGGCCAGGCGTCGCGCTCGCCCAGGCGCGACTTCCAGGCGTCGCCCGCCGGCCACTCGGCTGCTGCCGGGGCTGGTGGCAGGCGGCGCGCGTAGCCCAGGGCAAAGGCCGCCAGGCGCGCATCGTCGGCGCCCAGGCTGGCCAGCGCCACCAGCGCCATCGGCAGGTGGTTGCTCAGGCCGGCGGCGTACTCGGCATCATGGCGACGCCCGTCGGTCAGCAGTTGCGCCAGGCTCACGTCAGTACCGCCCGGCCGCCCGAAGGTACTGACGCGTCCCTCGGGGGCAGCGAACGAAGTGAGCTTGGGGCCGTTTCATCCCAGTACCCGCTCCAGCGCGTCGATGAACATCTTGGCCACGTCAAAGCCGGTTTGCTGCGTGATCTCTTGAAAGCACGTGGGGCTGGTGACGTTGATCTCGGTCAGGCTGTCGCCGATGACGTCCAGCCCCACCAGCAGCAGCCCGCGCGCGGCCAGCACGGGGCCGATTGCGGCCGCGATCTCGCGGTCACGCGCACTCAGCGGCTGCGCCACGCCCTTGCCGCCGACGGCCAGGTTGCCGCGGATTTCACTGCCCTGCGGGATGCGCGCCAGCGAGTACGGCACCGCCTCGCCGCCGATCACCAGCACGCGCTTGTCGCCCTTGACGATCTCGGGCAGGTACTTCTGCACCATCACCGTTTGTGCGCCGCCGCGGTTGAGTGTCTCGATGATGCTGCCCAGGTTGAGGCCATCGGCACCGACGCGGAAGATGCCCATGCCGCCCATGCCGTCCAGCGGCTTCAAGATGATGTCGCGGTGCTCGGCGTGGAAGGCGCGGATGGCGGCCTCGTCGCGCGCCACCAGGGTGGGCCCGATGAAGTCGGGGAACTCGAGGATGGCGAGCTTTTCGGGGTGGTCGCGCAATGCGGCCGGCTTGTTGAAGACACGTGCGCCCTCGCGTTCGGCCTGGCCGAGCAGGTGCGTGGCGTAGAAGTACTCGCTGTCGAAGGGCGGGTCCTTGCGCATCAGCACCGCATCGACCGCGTGCAGTGGCTGCGCGCGCTCATGCGGCGCGGCCTGTTCGGCGCGGAACCAGTCGTGCGCGTCGCCGGTGAGTGTGATGTCGCGCACGAAGGCGGTGACCGCCTCGCCGCGCTGCCAGCGCAGGTCCTTGGGCTCGCAGGCCATGAGCGTGTGGCCGCGCACTGCGGCCTCGCGCATGATCGCGAAGGTGGAGTCCTTGTAGACCTTGAACGACTCCAGCGGGTCGGCCACGAACAGCAGTTTCACGCGCATCTCCTGGCTGGACGGACCAGCAGGACGTGACTGTGGCACAAGCCCGCGCCGCTCAGCGGCGCCGCGGCGGGCTCAGGAGCCGGTGGCCACCGCGCGCTCGCCGGCGCGCCATTCGGGGATGCCGCCGCGGAACCAGTAGACCCGCGTGTGGCCGGCCTTGAGCGCCGCCTGGCTGGCCTTGTAGCTCTTCCAGCACTCGGCGCCGTTGCAGGCGAAGACCAGCGGCGCGGCCTTGTCGGGCGGCAGCCGCGCGCTGTCGAAGGTGTCGAGCCTGGGGTCGTAGTCGGTGTCCTTGGCGCTCTTCTCGACATAGGGCAGCCAGCGCGCGCCCGGCACATGGCCCTGCTTGAATTCAGCCTCGGTGCGGGTGTCGACATAGCTGGCGCCCTCGGCGAGCATGCGCGCCACCGCGCCCGCGTCCAGCACGGTGGCCCCCGGCAGCTGGCGTGGCGTGAAGTAGCCGAGCGTGGAGACGTAGTCGTACTCGCGTTTCTCGATCGCCCCCGGCTTGTCGATGCCACTGCGGCCGACCGCCGCGCTGGACAGCGCGCGCAGCAGCACCGGCTGCAGGTTGCGCACCGCCGGCGTGGCGGCCAGGCTCTGCCGCACCACCACCGAGATACCCGGCACCGGGCGGCTTTCGAGGAACGACGACACCGGCTCGCCGGCGGCCTTCCAGCGCTCGAAGACCGCGCGCTCGACGCCCACGACCTCGCATTCGTGGATCTTCAGGCACACCAGCAGCGCGTCCTGGTAGCGCATGTTCTTGACGGCGCGAAAGTGCGTCTTGAGCGAGACATTGGCGGCGTTGAGTTCGCCGCGCACGAGGTAGGTGACGATGCTGTCCTGCAGCGGCAGGCCCAGGCGCAGTCCGGCGGTCTGCGGCAGCGTGGTGAGCTTGCTCTCCTGCAGCGTCACCAGCACCGCCTGCACCGAGCGCGGGCTGCCGGCCAGCGGCACATAGCCGTGGCGCAGTGCGCTGGCCACGACGTGGGCCGGCGCAACGTAGAAGTCATGCGTCTGCGCGCGCGTGCCCGAGAGGTCGGCCGCGGCGTCGGTGGACATCAGGGTGGCGACGTCGCCGGCGCGGTTCTCGCGCAGCGCCTCGGTCACGGCGGCGCTGAGCACCTGGTAGTTGCTGTGGCGCGACTGCTCGCCGATGTCGCCCGGGTTGACGAGCACCGTCAGCGGCGCCGCACGCGCCGGCAGCGTCGCGCAACCCACCGCCAGCGCCAGCGCCGCCAGCAGCGGGCGCGGGATCGATGGCCAGGCCTTGCGGGCGCGGGCGATGGAGCAGGTGTGAGCAGCCATGGGTCGTCGATCGGGATGCTGGCGGTTTGCCTGGAGGCCGTACGGTAGCGACTTTCGTGACAGGTCGGTCATTCGAACAAGACCTGTTGCACCCGCCATCTCAAGAACCGCCTGCGCGCTGCCGATGCAAGAGACACTCCCGCCATGTGCCGACTCGCAGCCTATCTCGGTGAACCGCTCTTCCTGGAAGAGATCATCGCCAAACCGCGTCACTCGCTGATGCGCCAGTCGCTGCGTGCCGAAGAGGCCAAGGTGCAGACCAACGGCGACGGCTTCGGCATCGGCTGGTACGGCGATCGAGCTGAGCCCGGCGTCTACCGCGAGGTGATGCCGGCCTGGAGCGACGACAACCTGCTGGCGCTGTCGCAGACGCTCACTTCACGCCTGTTCTTTGCCCATGTGCGCGCCGCCACCGCCGGCGGCATCGCGCGCCAGAACTGCCACCCCTTTCGCCACGGCCGCTACCTCTTTATGCACAACGGGCAGATCGGCGGCTACGGCCAGCTGCGCCGCACGCTCGAGAGCTGGCTGCCCGACGAGCTCTACGCCGAGCGCCGCGGCGCCACCGATTCCGAGCTGCTCTTCCTGCTCGCGCTGGCGCGCATCCAGCAGGGCGCGACGGCGGACGAAGCCATGACCCGTGTGCTCGACGACACGATGGCGCTGATGCGTGAGCGCGGCGTGACGCAGCCGCTGCGCTTTGCCGCCGTGCTGGCCGACGGCCAGCAGTTGCACGCCTTTCGCATCGCCAGCGATTGCAAGCCGCCGACGCTGTACCTGCGGCGCTGCGCCGCCGGCACCATCGTCGCCAGCGAACCGCTGTGCGAAGA
>JANPMR010000304.1:0-5567 GCA_031427055.1 Rubrivivax sp. | reverse complement strand
GCGCACCGCTTCGCCGGCCTGCAGCCGGGCGGCACGCGCCTCATCGTCACCGGCGCCGTGCACGGCAACGAGACCTGCGGCACGCGCGGCATCGAGCGCGTGCTGGGCGAGATCGAACGCGGCGAACTGGCCATCGTGCGCGGCGTCGTCACCTTCGTGCCCATCTGCAACCCGCTGGCCTACCTCAACGGCCGGCGCATGGGCGATCGCAACCTCAACCGACGCTTGCAGCCCACCGCCACGCCGCAGGACAACGAGGATCGCATCGCCAACGCGCTGTGCCCGCTGCTGGCCGCACACGATGTGCTGCTCGACCTGCACAGCTTTCGCGGCGCTGGCCGGCCTTTTGTGATGCGCGGCCCGGCCGACAACCGCGACGCGCTCGAACCTTTTGCGCACGCCCATGCCGAGGCGCGGCTGGCGGCCCATGTGGGCCCCAAGCGCATCGTCGAAGGCTGGATGAGCTCCTATGCGGCCGGCGTGGCGCAGCGCCGCGCGCGATCGCTCACGCCAGGCGCCGTGCATGAAGACCCCAGCTACGGCGTTGGCACCACCGAGTACATGCGCAGCCAGGGCGGCTACGGCATCACGCTCGAATGCGGCCAGCACGGCGACGCGTCGGCGCCCGAGGTGGCCTACCGCGCCATCCGCCAGACGCTGGCGCTGCTGGGCCTGATCGACGAGGCGCCGCAGGCGCCGGCGCAAGCCTTCGAGTGCCTGTGCCTGGCCGAAGTGGTCGACCGGCTGGCCGAGGCCGACCACTTTGCCAAGGCCTGGGCCAGCTTCGACCCGCTGTGCGCGGGCGATCTGGTGGCCGTGCGCGCCGATGGCAGCGAAGTGCGCGCCCGCGAAGACGGCTACATCGTCTTCCCCGATGTCTCGGCATTGCCCGGGCACGAGTGGTTCTACCTGGCCCAAGCCAGCACGCGGCCGCTGTAGCCGGGCCGCCTCCGTCGCACAGCGGATGACTCCCCCGCCGGGGGGATGGGACGATCCGCGGCGCGCCCCGATCATCGGTGCACCCCAGGACCACCGCGAGCGAGAGCAGCCGATGCGATTTGACGAAAGCCATGAGGGCGACTACCGCATCTTTGTCGGAGCGCTCGAGTCGCCCTGCGGCAACGGCTACACCGCGGCACTCATCGTCAACCGCGTGCGCGGCAGCAAGGGCGCACACAACGAGGCCTTCCGCGACGACAGCCTGGCCTGCGGCTACCGCTGGCGCTCGGCCGAAGAGGCCATCCAGTACGCCATGAACCGGGCCCGCGAACTGATCCGATCCCGCTCGCGCATGCTGGCCTGTTAGGCCCTCGCGAATCTCTCTGCTGCGAGGCTCAAGCCCGCTCGAAACGAAACACCGCCACGCTGGCCAGCAGATTGGGCCAGCGCCGCACCACGGCGCCGTCGTGCAGGCCGAAAGCGTCGGTGACGCCCAGGCCGCAGGTGCCGGCCAGCACTTCGAAATCGGCAAAGGTGCCGACGCGGATGTTGGGCGTGTCGTACCACTGGTAGGGCATGCGCCGCGTCACCGGCATGCGCCCGCCCAGCACGTGCAGCCGGTTGGGCCAGTGCGCAAAGTTGGGAAAGCTGACGACGCCGATGCGGCCCACGCGCGCCGTCTCGCGCAGCATCTTCTCGGTGTTGCGCAGGTGCTGCAGGGTGTCGAGCTGCAGCACGACGTCAAAGCTGCGGTCATCGAAGAGTGCCAGCCCTTCTTCGAGGTTGAGCTGGATGACGTTGACGCCGCGCTGCACGCAGGCGTGCACGTTGGCGTCGTCGATTTCCACGCCGTAGCCGCTGCAGCCCTTGTGCCGCTGCAAGTGCGCCAGCAGCTCGCCGCTGCCGCAGCCCAGATCGAGCACGCGGCTGCCGGCGGGCACCAATTCGGCAATGAGCTCGAGTTCGCGTTTCTCAGACATGACCGGCGCCCGATTCGCCTTCGGCGGCCACGCGCTCGAAGTAGGACCGCATCACTGCGTGGTAGCGCGCGTCGTCAAGCAGGAAGGCGTCGTGGCCGTGCGGCGCGTCGATCTCGGCGTAGCTCGCCTTGATGCGGTTATCGACCAGCGCCTTGACCAGCTCGCGCGAGCGTGCCGGCGAGAAGCGCCAGTCGGTGGTGAAGCTGACGAGCAGAAACTGGTTGGCGCGCGCGGCGTGGAAGGCGCGCGCCAGGTCGCCGCCATGCTCGCGCGCCGGGTCGAAGTAATCCAGCGCGCGCGTGATCAGCAGGTAGGTGTTGGCATCGAAGTACTCGCTGAACTTGTCGCCCTGGTGGCGCAGGTAGCTTTCGATCTGGAATTCGACGTCCTGCGTGCTGTAGCCCAGCTCGGCGGCCTTGAGTTCACGTCCGAACTTGGCCTCCATCGAGTCGTCCGACAGGTAGGTGATGTGGCCGATCATGCGCGCCACGCGCAGGCCGCGCTTGGGCACCACGCCATGGGCGTAGAAGTGGCCGCCGTGGAAGTCGGGGTCGGTGACGATGGCGCGCCGTGCCACCTCGTTGAAGGCGATGTTCTGCGCCGACAAATTGGGCGCCGTGGCCACCGCAATGCAGTGGCGCAGGCGCGCCGGGTGGCGCAGCGTCCAGTCCAGCGCCTGCATGCCGCCCAGGCTGCCGCCCAGCACGGCGGCAAGCTGTTCGATGCCCAGGCTTTGCACCAGGCGCACCTGCGCGTCCACCCAGTCCTGCACCGTCACCACCGGAAAGTCGGCGCCATACACGCGGCCGGTCTGCGGGTTGACATGCATCGGCCCGGTGGAGCCGAAGCAAGAGCCCAGGGTGTTGACGCCGATGACGAAGAAGCGGTCGGTGTCCAGCGGCTTGCCCGGGCCCACCAGGTTGTCCCACCAGCCCACGGCGCCGTCGGCGTGTACGCCCGCCACGTGATGGCTGGCGTTGAGCGCATGGCACACCAGCACCGCGTTGCGCTTGTCGGCGTTGAGCCTGCCATAGGTCTCGTAGACCAGCGTGTAGTCGGCCAGCACCGCGCCACTCTTCAGCGCCAGCGGCTCGCTGAAGTGCATCTGCTGTGGGATGACAGGTCCGACGGAGGCCATGGTCAGCCCTGCCTCGGCGCCGGGCCGAAGAGGCTCAGCAAGGCCAACACATCATCCTTGGTGCGGTAGCGGCCGAACGCCGCCTCGTCCTGCTGGCGCACGATGGGGAAGGTGTCGAGCATGTAGGCCGCGTCGTCCTCGCCCAGGCCGTAGAGATGGAAGAACAGCGCGTCCAGGGCGGCCAGGCGGGTGCGGCGGTCTTCGTCGTCCCAGGTGAAGGGCGGCAGCACTTGCCCCTGATCGTCAAGGTAGCCGAGGTCACGCGCGAAGGGCGCGAGATCGTGCGCGGTGTAGGACAGGGCCAGCACCTGGGGGATCACGAAGTCGGCCACGGTGGGGTTGGCATGGTGGCCGTTCATGAGGCCCGCGCGGCGCATGTGGGTGGCGAAGGCGGGGGGCAGGTGTTCGTCGAAGCGGACGGGGGCGATGACGGGGAGCTGTTCTACAACGAACCAGTTCAGATGCTGCCCCTGCACCTTCTGGCGCGCAATGAAGTCCAAGGCCAGGCTGCCGAGGTTGGCCAGCAGCAGGCTGGAAACGCGGGTGTACGCGGCGGCTGAACATGTGGCATCCGGCAGCAGCGCTGGCAGCGTGTTGCCCAGACCGGAGCGCGGCAACATGGCCGCGATCATGGTGCGCATGTTGGTGGGGGCGGTCACATCCTTGAAGCCCAGCACATAGGAAACGTCGTGCGGCAAGTCGGCGCCGTGAACCCAATACTGCGGCAGCGGAAAGCGCGCCGGGTCAGCTTTTTCCGCACTGGCGACGGCCACCTGCTGGGCCGCGCGCTGCAAGTTGCCGGGGTTGACGACCACGTCGGCCGCACGGTGGTCGTACATCTGCACCATCTTGCCTTCGTACAGCGGCATGGCTTCGAGTTCGCCCTTGCGCCAACGGCCCAGCGGCGCGGGCTTGAACCCCAGCGCTTCTAACTCGGCCGCTTTCCTGAACAGGTGCGAGTCCGAAGTCATGTTGAACATGCCTTGGACGAATCGCACAGGCCAAGCCTTCAGGTCGGGAAGCTTGCCTCTTGTGGCAGAAATTGCACCGCCTCGCACGAGGACGGGATGATTTCGATACACGGTGATCGTGATCGCCGCGTCACGAGCGCTGCGAAAGATCGGCGCAGCGCCGGTGTTCGGATTCACCAACGCGAAGTCGTCGGCAGTCAAGACCAAGGTGCGCTGCGGATCATCCAGCTCATCGAGCTTGCGCAGGAAGAAGGCGCATCGGCTATGTGCGAAGCGACGCTCGGAGCCACCGAACACCAGCGTGCAGAACTTGAAGCTCGCGTGCACGTCCGGGAAAAACACCTTCTTGTTCTCGAAGTCGAATAGCGCCCCAAGACGGCCAGTCGTAGCGATGCTCTGGAAGAAATCTGCTGCACCGCGGTCAGCAGCAATACCGCTCGGGGCCAGTAGCGCCACAAGACCCGACGGACGAACCAAGGCCTGCGCGCGCTCGATAAAAAGCTTGTAGAGATTGCTTCGGCCCTCGGCCAGCAACGGGAAATCGCCGCAAGCACGGACAACGCGCTGCTCGGCATCCGAGCGAGCGCTGGCCTCCTGAAATTGCTGCCAAACCTCAGGGTGAGTTTTGGGCAATGCCGCGATGGCGCTCTTGCGATCGGCGGCCCGAACCATCTGAGCGATGCTGCCAACGCGTTCAGCGAACCACTCCACCTCCTGCATCTGCAGCATGTCCCACGGCGGGTTGCCGATGACCGCGTCGAAACCCGGGTTCGCCCCGGCAAAGGCCGTCGGAAACGCAGTCCACCAGTGGAAGAAGCGCTCGCGCTGGGCCAGCTCGCGCGTGCGCACCAGCAGCGCGTTGGCGGCATCCACGGCTGCGCCCTTGCCTTCCACCTGCCCTGCCGCCAGCGTGGCCGTCAGGTTGCGCTGCGGCGAGAGCAGTTCGCCCAGGGCCAGGCGCAGCGTGTCGTCGCCCAGCCGCGCCAGCTTCTCGGGCTTCTCGGGCGGCCACAGCGGTTGCAACCAGCGCATGGCGCGCCAGAAGTCCAGCAGCGCGTGCAGCGGCGCCACCTGGGCGTCGGCCTCGGCCGCCAGTTGCTTGGACAGGCGCGCCTCGGCGATGTCCACGTCGGTGAAGTCGGCCACCTGCTCCAGGCTGCGCGCGGCAATCTCCAGCCGGTCCAGCTCGCCCTTCTGGAACAGCATGCCCAGGGCGTGGAGTCCCTTCTGCACCGCGTCGAGCCGCTCGCCGTGCAGCGAATCGCCGTGCTTGAGGTGGTGGTCCAGAAAGCTCAGCGGCGCGCCCACGGTAAAGGTGTGCAGCCAGAGCGCGGTCTTGGCCAGCTCCACCGCCATCAGGTTCTTGTCGACGCCGAAGATGCTCTTCTTCAGCACCATGCGGCGCACGATGTGGCGGTCGTCCAGCTGCGCATCGGTGACGCGCCAGCCGTGCTGCGAGGCCTGGGCCTTGATGCTGCGCCGGATGTGCGCGGCGCGCGCCACGATGGGGCTCTGCCAGGGCCGGCCCTGCTCCACCAG
>JANPMR010000303.1:0-10274 GCA_031427055.1 Rubrivivax sp. | reverse complement strand
AAAGAGCACGACCGCAAGCGGGCTTCGCGCGATTGATGGCCCCACCGCGCCGTCCGGCCAGCGACCGGTGACCCACCGACAAGCGGTCTTGGCGATGATCGCCGCGGCGCTCATGTGGAGCATCGCTGGCGTGGTGTCGCGCCACCTCGAGGCGGCGCGCAGCTTCGAAGTCACCTTCTGGCGCAGCGGCTTCAACGCACTGGCGCTGGTGCTGTTGCTGGTCGTCATCCGCGGCCCGGGGCCGCTGCTGGCCACGCTGCGCCGCGGCGGGCGCGCGCTGTGGCTGTCGGGCGTGTGCTGGGCTGTGATGTACACGGCCTTCATGATGGCGCTGACGCTCACGACCGTGGCCAACGTGCTGGTCACGATGTCGATCGGCCCGCTGCTCACGGCGCTGTTGTCGCGGGCTGTGCTGGGCCACCGCCTGCCCCAGCGCACCTGGGCGGCCATTGCGCTGGCCGGGCTGGGCATTGCATGGATGTACGGCCACGAGGTGAGCGCCGGCGATCCCCAGCATCTGCTGGGCGTGCTGGTGGCGCTGGCCGTGCCGGTGGCCGCGGCCATCAACTGGACCTTGCTGCAGCACCTGCGCGGCACCGACGATCCGCCCGACATGCTGGCCGCCGTGCTGCTGGGCGCGCTGCTGTCGGCCGCGGTCACGCTGCCGCTGGCATTGCCACTGCAAGCGTCGGTGCGCGACATCTCGCTGCTGGCCCTGCTGGGTGTGGTGCAACTGGCCATCCCCTGCCTGATGGCCGTGGCCGCCGCGCGTGTGCTCAGCGGCCCCGAAATCTCGCTGCTGGGCTTGCTGGAGGTCGTCTTCGGCGTGCTCTGGGCCTGGCTGGGTGCGGGCGAGGCGCCCTCGGTGCACGTGCTGGTGGGCGGCGGTGTGGTGCTCGTGGCGCTGGCCATGAACGAACTGCTGGGGCTGGCGCGGCGGTCGATGCCTGCGCCGACGCCAGCTTCCTGACGTCAAGGCGGCGCCCCGGGCGATGAGTGCTACTGCGGCGACGCTGTCGTTGATCAATCCGGCGCGCGCTTGACGCGGTCGTTCTTGCGCAGCGCACGGCAACGGCGCGCGACGCCCAAGGGCAAGCCCGCGAGGCGACGGCGGCGCTGCCGGCCTTAGCATCGGCCCAGCGACTGGGAGCGCGCATGAAGCAACTGTCCGGCCTGGATGCCACATTCCTCTATCTCGAAAAGCCAGAGATGCCCATGCACGTGGGCGCCTTGCACGTGCTGGAGTTGCCTGCCGGCTTCAAGGGCCGCTTTGTCACCGCGCTGCGCAAGCACATCCAGTCGCGCCTGCCGGTGGTGCCGGTGCTGCGCAAGCGGCTGTGGTGGATGCCGCTGAACCTGGCCAATCCAGCCTGGGTGGACGCCGAGCCCGATCTCAAGCTGCACATCGTCGAGATCAAGCTGCCCAAGGGCTCGGGCATGGCCGATCTCGAAGCGCAGGTTGGCGCGCTGCACCCGGTGCTGCTCGATCGCAAGCGGCCGCTGTGGAAGATGCATGTCTTCGACGGCCTTGCGCCCGATGCCAACGGCTTGCGGCGGGTGGGGCTGTACACGCAACTGCATCACGCTGCTGTCGACGGCCAGGCCGCGGTGGCGCTGGCCAACGCCATCCTCGACACCACGCCCGTGCCGCGCCCGCTGGACATCAGGCCGTCGCGGCGGCAAAAGGTGTTTCGGCTGGAGATGACCGAGATGCTGCGTGGCGTGATCGGCAACCAGGCGCAGAAGGTGGCCGAGATCGTGCGTAACTTGCCGGCCACGGTGGGCACGCTGAAGAACGCGGCCTCGTCGGCGGTGGGCGGTATGTCGCTGTTCACCGGAAAGAAGGGGCCGAACAACCTGACGCTGGCGCCGCGCACGGTGCTCAATGCGTCGGTGTCGGCCGGCCGCGCGTTCGCCACCGTCACGCTGCCGCTGCCCGAGCTGAAGGAGCTGGGCCGCGCCCACGACGCCACCATCAACGACATGGTCCTGATGGTGTGCAGCAGCGCGCTGCGGCGCTACTTTGGCAAGAAGCACACGCTGCCGCGCAAGAGCCTGATCGCCGCGGTGCCGATCTCGCTGCGCGAGAAGGGCGACACCACGGCCGACAACCAGGCCTCGATGAGTCTGATCAGCCTGGGCACGAACATCGCCGACCCGCTCAAGCGCCTGGCCCATGTGAAGGCGGCGACGCGGGCGATGAAGAGCACCATGGGCGCCCTCAAGAGCGTGCTGCCCACCGACTTTCCGTCGCTGGGCGTGCCCTGGCTGATCGAGGCCGCCGCGGCGCTGTACGGCAAGGCCCACGTGGCCGACCGCATCCCGCTGGTGGCCAACGTGGTGGTCTCCAACGTGCCTGGGCCGCCGGTGGGCCTGTACCTGGCCGGCGCCAGGATGCTCACCAACTACCCGACCTCGATCGTGGTGCATGGCATGGCGCTCAACATCACGGTGCAGAGCTACGACCGCTCGCTCGATTTCGGCCTCATCGCCGACTCGCTGGCCATGCCCGACGTGCGCGAGCTGGCGGATGCCATCGCGATCGCCTTCGACGACTTGCGCGCGCTGCCAAGGCCGGGTGAGGACGACCCGGAGGCCAGCGCCGACGAAGGCATGGTCAGTCGCACCACGCGCCGCCTGACTGAAGGCTTGAGAGATGGTCTGAAGGGCGGTCTGAAGGGCGGGCTGCAAGGCGGGATGACCGGTGCCGTCACCGATGCCATGGGCAAGATGGCGCGCTCGGTGGTCGGCACCGCGGTCGAGGCCGCTGTGGCCCGCGTGACGCGCAAGCCCAAGGCCAGCGCGCCGGCGCGCCGAAAGCGGGCCGCATGAAACCGGTGCGGCCGCGGCGGCCCGCATCGGGAGCGCTCTAGATGCGCATCTCCGCCAACGGCATCGGCATCGAGCTCGACGACCAGGGCCTGCCCGGCGGCGAGCCCTTGCTGCTCATCATGGGCCTGGGCATGCAACTCACCGGCTGGCCGCAAGAGCTGGTGCAACTGCTCGTGGCGCGCGGCTTTCGGGTGCTGCGCATGGACAACCGCGATTGCGGGCTGAGCCAGGGCTTCGAGCAGGCGGGTGTGCCAAACCTGGTGTGGGCCGGCATGCGCCACGCCATGCACCTGCCCGTTCACTCGCCCTACCGCATTGCCGACATGGCGGACGACGCCCTGGGCGTGCTCGACGCGCTGGGCCTGGCGCAGGCCCACGTCTGCGGCGCGTCGCTCGGCGGCATGATCGCGCAGCACTTGGCGGCACGCCATCCGCAACGCGTCAAGAGCCTGACGCTGCTGATGAGCACCAGCGGCTCGCGGCGTCTGCCGCAGCCGTCGCTGCGCGTGCAGCGCGTGCTGATGTCGCGCCCCGACGGACGCGACCCGGCCGCAGTGGCGGCGCACTTGCGCCATGTGCTGGCAGTGATCGGCAGCCCGGCGTTTCCGGCCGATCCGGCGCGGCTGGACGAGCGCCTGCAGGCGATGGTGCAGCGGGCCTGGCGGCCGTCCGGCACCGCGCGGCAGTTGCTTGCGGTGGTGGCCGATGGCGACCGCTCGGCCTTGCTGCCACTGATTGAGTCGCCCACGCAGGTGATTCACGGCGAGGCCGACCCGCTGATCCCGGTGGCGGCAGGCCACGACCTGGCCGCGCGCATCGCAGGCGCCCGGCTCGACCTCGTGCCCGGCATGGGGCACGACCTGCCCCTGCAACTGCTGCCGCGCTTTGCCGACGGCATCGCCGCCGCGGCGGCGCGCGCCCTGTCGTAGGCGGTACAGGCCTCAGCGCTTGCGCGCCAGCGTCAGGCCGTCGCCGATGGGCAGCAGCGAGAGGTCGATGCGTTCGTCGTGGTGCAGCTTGGCATTGAACGCCTGCAGCGCGAGCGTGTCCGCATCGCTGGCCGGGCGCGCCACGGCGCCGCTCCACAGCGTGTTGTCGATCGCCACCAGGCCGCCCGGCCGCAGCAGCTGCAGGCAGCGCTCGTAGTAGGCGTCGTAGCCGGTCTTGTCGGCGTCGATGAAGGCGAAGTCGTGGCTGGCGGCCTCGCCGGCGGCCAAGCGCGCGTCCAGCGTCTGCAATGCCGGGGCCAGCACGAGTTCG
Source organism: Rubrivivax sp. (assembly GCA_031427055.1). Lineage (GTDB taxonomy): Bacteria > Pseudomonadota > Gammaproteobacteria > Burkholderiales > Burkholderiaceae_C > Rubrivivax. Next base: position 6,182 of record JANPMR010000303.1, on the reverse strand, counting down.
ATCTTGTGCGCCACACCGGCCTGCTGCCAGAAGGGGCGGCCGATGCGGGTGTAGTCGTCGCTGATGTCGCAAGCCAGCAGCCGGCCGTCTTCGGGCAGCGCCAGCGCCACGCTGAGCGCGCTGTAGCCGGTGAAGGTGCCGATCTCGATGGCGCGCCGGGCGCCGATCAGCCGCACCAGCAGGGCCATGAATTGGCCTTGTTCGGGCGCGATCTGCATGCCGGCACCTGGGTGGCCGCGCGTCGCTTCTCGCAATCCCACCTGTGCCGGGTGTTCGCGCAGCGAGTGGGACTGCAGATAGACGTGCAGCGTGTCGTCGAGTGCGATCGAGTGTCTGGACATGGTCAGTAGGTGGTCGGCCGTAGGTTGCCCGCAGCGCCTTGCGGGTGCGCTTGCTCTCAGGGCGGTATGACGGTGCCGGCGCGTTGCCCTTTGACGATCAGCATGGTCGAAGAGTCATCCGGGTTGACCGAGCCGCGGTCGGCGCTGACCAGCCGCAGGTGAATGACACCCGCCACGCCAATGCGGGCGCCCGCGCGCACGTAGGCCGGCGTGCCGCGCGCGACGGGCACGCCATCCACGGTGGTGGTGTCGTCCGACAGGGCCACCAGCTCCAGGCCGTTTTCTGAACGGCGCAGCTCGAAGTGCCAGCGGCTCACCTGGCGCAGCACATTGGGGTCGGGATGGCTCAGCACGATGTCGTTGGCGCGCGAGCCCGCGTGGTTGAGCAGGCGCCCGAAGGTCACGATGTCCTGCTGCGGCAGGTCGATGGCCTCGTTGGTCTCTTCGACCAGCAGGCTGCGTGGGAAGCGCATCGGATCGCGCCAGTCCAGCACCAGCATCTCGACCGCCTGATCGAAGCCCTTGACCATGACGTGGCCCAGCGGGCGGCAGTTGAGGCGCTGTTCGCGATCAAGCTCCTGGAACACGGCGCGCGTCAGTCGCACATCGCCCGGATCGGCGGATGCGGCCACGCGCGAGCACAGGTTGACGGCATCGCCCGCGACCTCGTTGCCGTCGGTCAGCACGGCGCCCCAATGCACGCCAATGCGCACCTGCAGCTGGTGCTGGTGGCCCCGGCTCTGGTTGACGCGGGCGGCCTGGCGCAGGAACTCGATGACGCTGGCCACCGCGGAGCTGGCCGACGGGAAGGTGAGGAAGGCGCCGTCGCCCGCGGTGTCGACCATGCGCCCGCTGGTGCCGACCAACACGGCAGTGAGCAGGTCGAAGTGCAACTGTTGCAACTGCCGGCCCGCACCGTCGCCAAAGCGCGCGAAGTAGGGTGTCGAGCCCACGATGTCGGAGAACACCAGCGCGAGGGGGCGCTCGAAACGGCGCGTCAACTCCTCCTGCAGCCGGTTTTGCAAGCGGATGATCTCGGTCATCGAGAGGGAACTGATATCGAGCATCGTGTCTTGTCCTGAGCCCTGGATTGTGCCTTCACCGCGCGCCGTGCCCAGCGTGGTGTTGCCTTGACGCTCGGGAGTCGCCTACATTTCTGAAATCGCTTTCATCGCGCACCCGACTGGCGATCAACACGTTGGCGTTCAACTCCTGCGAGGCCCCATGCGTCATGCCATCGTCTTCCTGACGGCGTTCTTGCTCATCGGCTGCGCCGCGGTGACGTCCACCCCGCGTCCAGGCGACACCGCCGCACTGGGCGTCCCGGCGGACTACGCCTTGGTCTGGGCCGACGAGTTCTCAGTTGACGGCCTGCCCGACACCACCAAGTGGGCCTACGACACGGGCATGAACAAGGCGGGCTGGCACAACCGCGAGCTGCAGTACTACAGCTCTGCGCGCGCCGAAAACGCCGAGGTGCGGGACGGCCGGCTGATCATCCATGCACGCAAGGAGCCGATGCCTCAAGCGGCCGACTGGGGCGGCCAGCGCTACACCTCGTCGCGCCTGTACACGCGCGGCAAGGCCGATTGGACCTACGGCTTCTTCGAGATTCGGGCCAAGCTGCCTTGCGGCAAGGGCAGCTGGCCGGCGATCTGGATGCTCAACAGCCCGGTGGTCTGGCCTGCGGGCGGCGAGCTCGACATCATGGAACACGTGGGCCGCCAGCCTGGGCGTGTGTTCAGCACCGTCCACACCCAGGCCGCACACGGCACCGGCAGCGGCAACGCCGCGCAGGTGCCTGACGCGTGCACGGCGTTTCACAACTACCAGATGCACTGGACCGCGAAAGAGATTCGCTTCGGCATCGATGGCAAGGTGCACTTCGTCTATCCCAATCCGGGCGCCGGGGCAGACCACTGGCCGTTCGACGCGGCGCAATTCCTGATCCTCAACATCGCGGTCGGTGGCGACTTTGGCGGCGAAGTTGACGACACGATCTTCCCGCTGCGCATGGAAGTCGATTACGTCCGGATCTACCAGCGTGCACCCGTTGCGCAGCCGGCATTCGCATGGCCGCACGGCGCGCGCGCGGCGGTGAGCCTGGCCTACGACGACGCGCTCGACAGCCAGCTCGACACCGCCATTCCCGCGCTCGACAAGGCGGGGCTGAAGGCCAGCTTCTACCTCACGCTGGGCAGCCCGGTGGTGACGCGGCGCCTGGCCGAGTGGCGGGCGGCGGCCGCCCGTGGGCATGAACTGGGCAACCACACGCTGTTTCACCAGTGCTCGCGCTCAGGGCCGGATCGAAGCTGGGTGGCACCCGAGAACGATCTCGACAAGATCGACGCGGCGCAACTGGTGGCGCAGATCCGCGTCGGCAACACGCTGCTGCACGCCATTGACGGCCGGCGCGAGCGAACCTTCACGACACCCTGCGGCGACCTGCGCGCCGGCGGCGTCGACTACCAGGGCCTGATCAAGCCGGACTTCGTGGCCATCAAGTCGCTGGCCGGCGGTGTCGTGCCCGACATGGCGTCGCTGGACGCCTACGCCGTGGGCGTGGCCGTGCCCATCAATGCCACCGGCGCCCAGCTCATCGCCTGGGTGCAACAGGCCGCGCGCGAGGGCACGATGGCGAATATCACCTTCCACGGCATCGGTGGCGACCACCTCAGCGTGTCGCGCCAGGCCCATGAAGAACTGCTGAACCACCTGGCCGTCCACCGCGATATCTACTGGACGGACACCTTCATCAACATCATGCAGCACGTGAAGGCGCGCCAGGCCGCCCACCCCAGCGCGACGAGCACGGCACCGTCGCTGCCACCCCGCAACTGACCCGCACGCGGCGCTATCCCGGTGACGCCGTGCGCGCCTGCCAGTGGCTGATGAGCGCACAGGCCGCAAAGCCCGCGGCGGCCAGCCAGGCCAGGTTCACCACCAGCGCACCGGACGGCGCGACTTGCGACACCACGGCAATGCGGGCCAACGCGGCCGTGGCCAGCACGGCGTTGAGGGCGCCGCTCATCAAGCCGGCGTGCGCGCCCTGGCCCAGCGCCAGCGCGCCGCTGAAGGCGCTGCACAAGAGCAAGGCCCAGCCGACCCCCGCCACGGCCTGTGCCACCAGCAGCGTCGGCAGGGCGCCCGCAAAGGCGGCTGCGGCATTGCCACCGCAGGCCAGCAGCGCGCCCAGCGCCATCGCGCGCCAGGGCCCGTGTCGGCTGGCCAACAGGCCGGCCGGCCACAGCGCAAGGTTGAAGCCCACCCAGAAGACGGGCAGCAGCCACGGCAGGTCTGCGGCCGGGGCGAAGCGCAACGCCAGCGGAGCGCTGGCCACCGAGCTGTGCCACTGAAACGCGGCAGCCCCCAGAGCCGCGGCCAGCAAAAAGGCGGCCGCAGGGCCGACGGGCAGTGTGTGCCCGGATTGCGCCGCCGCCGATGCCGCAGCGCCGCCGCTGCGCGCCAGTGAGCGCTCGGCGGCCACCATGCCCAGCGTCACCACGGCCAGGCACAGGGCCGACAGCAGAAACGGCCACGCAGGCGGCACGCCCTTGAGCTGCAGCGCCAGGTACGGTGCCACCGCACCCGCCAGCCCCAGGCCCAGGCTGGCCAGCGCCACCATCAGCGGCTGCTGCGGCGTGGCCACGTAACGCCCCAGCAGGGTGAGTGGCGGCGCGCGCAAGGCCGCCGAGGTGACCGCCCAGACGAAGGTCACGCCGATCAGTGCGAGCGGCGACCCCTGCTTCGCCACCCACGGCAGCAGCAAGAAGGCCGCGCACGACAGCAACGTGGCCAGCACCATGGCGCGGCCGACACGGCCCAACAGCCGCGCCGCGCGGTCGCTGGCCAGGCCCACCGCCAGGTCGGTGACGATGAACACCAGCTGGTCGGCCATCAACAGCCACGGCACCCACTTCGCTTCCAGTCCTGCGGCCTTGGCCAGTTGCGGCAGGTAGGCGGCATACACCACCCAGCCGATGAGCAGGAAGAACTGCACCACCGCCAGGTAGACCCCGACGGCGTGCGGCGGGCGGGGCGGCTGAGTGGTGGTGGGCAGCATGGCGCGAGCCTATTCCATCCCGGGTCCTGCGGATCGCGCCGCGCGCCGCTTGGGCCACGTGCTCATCAACCCGCAGCATCCCGACTCCCGCGGCATCGTTGCCGGCCCATCGAAGCGCGTGGTCTGCGATGTTTGGCTGTTCAGCCGGGTTCGTGACAGTGTCGGTCTGCTTCGATGGGGCCGTGGCCGCCGGCGCCCGATCCTCGAACACGATCTCGCCATCCACCGATGTCAGCAGGCTTCGGGTGGCGGGCGCCTCGTGTGCCGGCGCCGTCAAGATGTCTTGGGACAGAACGGCAACGGCGTGCGGCACTTGCCGACGCTGTCCAGCCCGTCTGCGCTCTGAGCCCGGAGCCGTCGCGCCTGACCTGCGCCGCCCGGTGGCCAGATCGCGCCGCATCGCGTCGCATCGCATCGCGTCGAACCGCGTCGCACCGCGTCGCGTCGAACCAAGCGCTGTGCGCGCCGAACGGGATCAGTCCATGGCACCGCGTCCGATGGCGCCTGGTCAGGGCAGCGTGGCGCCCGGGCACTGGCCCAGGATTGGCCCAGCAAGGCGGTCACGCTGGTGGTGCCATTTCCACCCGGCGGCTCCAACGACGTGGCAGCCCGCGTGATGGCCGAAAGCGCCAGGAAGCGCCTGAACCAGACGGTGGTGGTCGACAACAAGCCGGGTGCGAACGGCGCCTTGGGCGTCGACGCGGTGCTGCGCGCGCCCAAGGACCATCACACCTTTCTGGTGGCGTCTGACTCGGTGTCGCTGCTGCCGCTGTTCAGGGCCACCCCGTGGGACTTGACCAGGTCGTTCATGCCCATCGCGGTGTTGTCTTGCCAGCCCATCGTCGTCGTCACCGCCCCTTCGTCGGGCCTGAAGACGATCAAGGACCTGCAGGCCAGGGCGCGCAGCAAGCCCGATCAGGTGCCCTACTCCACTTCGGGGCAGGGCTCGCTGCAGCACCTGCTGGGTGAGCTGTTCTCGTAAAACCTGGGCATCAACCTGCTGCACATCGCCTACAAGGGCGGCGGGCAGGCGGTCACCGACGTGATCGCCGGGCAGGTCACGGTGGCGGTGCTGGGCGCCGCTGCGGTGCTGCCGCACATCAAGTCGGGCCCGTTGATCGCGCTGGCCCTCAGCACGCGCCAGCGCTCGCCCATGCTGCCCGACGTCCCGACGCTGGCAGAGAGCGGCGCCGGCGACATCGACGTGCCGCAATGGTCGGCCCTGTTTGCTGTCGAAGGCACCCCCGCCGCCGTGGCCACGCAGTTGCGGCGCAGGGTCGAAGAGAGCCTGGCCGAACCGGGGGTGAAGCAGCAGTATCTGAACTCTGCAATGGAGATCGTCGCGACCCCGCCGGAGGCGTTTCAAAGACGCACGGTGCAGGATCGCGAGCGCTGGGCCGCGCTCATCAAAGAACGCAAGATTTCCTTGGACTGAGCATGAAGCCGAAGAAGCAACGCCCCCACATCGTTCTGATCCTGGCCGACAACCTGGGCTGGGGCGAGCTGGGCTGCTACGGCGGCGGCGCGTTGCGCGGCGCGCCCACGCCGCGCATCAACGCGCTGGCCACAGAGGGCATGAAGTTTCTGAACTTCAACGTCGAGAGCGACTGCGTGCCCACGCGTTCGGCCCTGATGACGGGCCGGCACCCGATCCGCACGGGTGCGCTGCAATCCGTGCCCGCCGGGCTGCCGCAAGGCATTTACCCCTGGGAGAAGACGCTGTCGCAGGTCTTGAAATAGGCCGGCTATGCCACCGGCATGTTCGGCAAATGGCACCT
>JANPMR010000302.1:0-2648 GCA_031427055.1 Rubrivivax sp. | reverse complement strand
TGCGGCGCCTCGCGGCGCAGCAGGTCCATCAGCAGCGTGGCGATGAGCGGGCCGTGGACGACCAGACCCGGATAGCCCTCGACCTCGGTGACGTAGCGCCGGTCGTAGTGGATGCGGTGGCCGTTGAAGGTGAGCGCGCTGTAGCGAAACAGCAGCACGTCGTCGGGCACGATCTCGCGCTGCCAGGCGGCATTGGCGGGCGCCGGTGTCGGCGGCGGCTCGACATCGGCGGGCTTGCGGGCATCGCGGTAGACGATGTCGTGCCACTCCACGATGGCCGCATCGGCCGCGCCATTGCAGCGCAGCTCGTGGCGCACCTTGACGAAGACGAGCTGGCCGCTGCGGCCGTCCTTGACGGTGACGTCGGCAATCGTCGACCTGCGCTCGACGGCATCGCCCACACACACCGGCGCATGAAACTCGAACTGGCTGCCCGCCCACATGCGCCGCGGCAGTGGCACCGGTGGCATGAAGCCGCCGCGCCGCGCATGGCCATCGGCGCCGATCTCGCTTTGCCGGTGCAAGGGCAGGAAGTACAGCCAGTGCCACAGTGGAGGCAGCGGCGTGCCAGGCGGCACCGGCGCGGCTGGGTGGTCCAGGGTGGCCGTGAGCGCGGCCACGGGGGTCGGCCCGAGGGTGTCGGTCACCGTCTCGCTGCGGCCGATCCAGGTGGTGATGTCGTCCACGATGTCGTCTCGTCAGTTCACGGCGTTGCGAAGACCTCGGTGTCGACCTCGCCGCTCGATTGCAGGCTGTAGCGGCCACCCGAGACCGTGCGCTCGTTGACGAGCGCGTCGAGCCGTTCGAGCACCGCCACGCCCAGCGTCACCTCGGCCGCGCCCAGGTTCTCGCGCAGGTGCGCAGGGCTTGTCGTGCCGGGGATCGCCAGCACGTGCTCTGCGCGCGACAGCAGCCAGGCCAGCGACAGTTGCGCCAGCGTGCAGCCGGCCTCGCGCGCCAGCGCCGCGGCCTTCTCTTGCAAGGCCTGGTTGGCCGGCCAGTGCGCGCTCTGGAAGCGCGGCATGCCGCGGCGGATGTCCTTGGCGTCGAGCGTGGCGACGTCGGGCGGCGCGTCGGTGAGAAAACCGCGCGCCACCGGGCTGAAGGCGACGAAGGCGGCGCCGATCTCGCGGCAGGCCGCCAACACCGCGATTTCGGGGTTGCGTGTCCAGGGGCTGTACTCGGTCTGCACGGCGGCGATCGGGTGCACGGCGTGCGCCTTTGCCAGCGTGGCGGCAGAGACCTCCGACAGGCCCAACGCACGCACATGGCCGCGCTCGACCAGGCGCGACATCTCGCCCACGCTGTCTTCGATGGGCACGCGCTTGTCCCAGCGGTGCAGGTAGTAGAGGTCGATGCACTCGGTCTGCAGCCGGCGCAGGCTGTCTTCGCAGTCGCGGCGGATGGCCGCCGGCCTGCCGTCGATGACGCGCTGCAGGGCGCCGCCATCGCCCACCGGCTGGCCGCTCATGCCGCCCTTGCTGCACAGCACGATGCGCTCGCGGTGCGCCTTGAGCACGCGGCCCAACAGCGCCTCGTTGGCGCCAAAGCCATACAGCGCCGCGGTGTCGAAGAGCGTCACGCCCAGGTCCAGCGCCTCGAGCAACAGCCGCTCAGCGGCCTCGGCCGGCGGCGGCGCGCCATAGGCGTGGCTGAGGTTCATGCAGCCCAGGCCGATGGGGCCGACCTGGATGTTGCCAATGCGACGCGTTGCTATCATGTTTCGAGTGGGGTTGATCGTGCGCTGTCCGACGCGAGCCCTGAGTACAGGGGCCCGACATCGACGCTAGCACGACCCTCGAGGTGCGAGGCCTGGTGACCTCGTTCGCCACGCCGCGCGGCACCTTGCGCGCCGTGGATGGCCTGTCGCTGAGCGTGCCGGCCGGCAAGACGCTGTGCATCGCCGGCGAATCCGGCTGCGGCAAGAGCGTGACGGCGCTGTCGATCATGGGCCTGCTGCCCGACAACGCGCGCATCGAGTCGGGGCAGATCCTGTTCAAGGGCCGCGACCTCGTGACGCTGGACGCCGGCGAGAGGCGCCGCCTGCGCGGCCGCGAGCTGGCCATGATCTTCCAGGAGCCGATGACGGCGCTCAACCCGGTGTTGTCGGTGGGCGATCAAGTGGCCGAGGTCTTTCGCATCCACGGCACGGCCGGCGCCACCGAAGCCAGAGCGCGCGCGCTGCAGATGCTCGAGCAGGTGAAGATCCCCGACGCCGCGCGCCGCTACGGCGAATACCCGCACCAGATGAGCGGCGGCATGAAGCAGCGCGTGATGATCGCCATGGCGCTGGCGCACCACCCGGCGCTGCTCATCGCCGACGAGCCGACGACGGCGCTGGACGTCACCATCCAGGCCCAGGTGCTCAACTTGCTTGCCGAACTGCAGCGCGAGCTGGGCATGGCGATCGTCTTCGTCACCCACGACCTGGCGGTGGTGGCCGAGATCGCGGATGAGGTGGTGGTGATGTACGCCGGCCGCGTGGTCGAGCGCGCAGCCGTGATCGATCTGTTCGAACGCCCGGCGCACCCCTACACGCGCGGCCTGCTGGCGGCACGGCCGCGGCCCGGGCAGACGCGCCACGACGGCAGCACGCTGAACGTGATTGCCGGCAGCCTGCCGGCGCTGCACGAGCGCGGCGGTGCTTG
>JANPMR010000301.1:0-9749 GCA_031427055.1 Rubrivivax sp. | reverse complement strand
GTAGGGGACCTGCACGGCCAGCGCGGTGTCGTTGAACAGCACGTGCTGCTGCGGCACCCACGCGACCCCGAAGTGCTGGGCCAGCAGCAGCGAGGACAGGCCGGTGCAATCGACGAAGAGGTCACCCGCCACGGCGCCATGGGCCTTCGTCTGCAGCGATGCGATGTCACCGTTGTCGTGGCTGTTGATGCTGACGACGTGGTCAAGCAGATGATTGACACCGAGACGCTCGACGCAATGTCTTCTCAAGAGCAAGCCGAACTTGCCTGCATCGAAGTGGTAGCCGTAGTTGGCCACGGCCGCAAACTCGGGCGTGGCGGCCTGCTTGGGCGCCTTGCCTTGTGCGCACAGGTGCGGCTGGAAGCTCACCAGGTCGGCAAAGGGCACATCGGCGTGATGCGCTAACCACGCGGCCACCAGATTGGCCTCGCCGTAGCCCTGGGGCAGCACGAAGGGGTGGGCGTAGTGGTCGGTGGGGCTGCCGTCGACCCAGCCCTTGAACCGGGAGCCTTGTTTGAACGAGGCATCACATTCGCGGAACAACTCGGTCTCGGACACGCCGATCTTGCGCAGGGTGTCGCGCATCGTCGGCCAGGTGCCTTCGCCGACGCCGATCGGGCCGATGTCCGGCGACTCCAGCAGCGTCACCCGCAGTCCGGTGTCGGTGCCGGTACCGTGCTCGGCAGCCAGGACGGCTGCGGTCAGCCATCCGGCAGACCCGCCGCCGACGATGACCACCTGTCTGACCGTCTCGCTCACTTCCGCATTCACTTTTGCATTCACTTCTGCATTCACCGTTCCGGCCTGCCGGCGATTGCCGGCAAAGTGAACAGGGCTCGCGCCTCTAAACGAAAGAGCCGCTGATGAACAGCGGCTTCTTCTGCAGGCTCGCCCTGCGGTGGACTTGTCCCGCGGGGGCGATTAGAACTTGTAATTTGCGCCGAACATGTAGCGCGGCCCTGTCTGCGTCACGTACAAGACTTGCTGCTTGGCGCGTCCATGCAGGCGCTGGACACCGTCATTGGCATTGATGACCTCGGCATGCACGGTGAATTTCTCGGTCAACTTGTAGGACGCATTGATGTCCAGCTGACCATAGGCCTCGGTGTACACCGGGTTGGGCCCCTTGCCGTCAAACCGCCCCGACAGGAACTTGTCACGCCAGTTGTAGGCCCCACGAACCGACCACTTGGCATCCTCGTAGAACGCCACGAGGTTGGCCGAATTGCTCAATCCCTCCAACGCGAACTGCTCGCCCACCGAGTTGTCGTCGTACTTGAGGCCAGAGTTGACAAACGTGTAATTGGCCGAGACCCCGAATCCGCTGCGGCCAAACATGTGCTGGACGTTGAGCTCCAGGCCGTCGAGCGAGGCCGCTTTCTGGTTGGCCGGCGCGGTGATGCGGAAGTTCATGACCGGGTCACCCGGCTGGCCCGGGATGACGCCCGTGGCCCTGTTGACACCGAACCGACCGTCGTAGGTGTCGAAGATGTACTCCCGAATGCACACCGGATCCGCCGTGGCGCAACGTGCTGCGACCGCCGCATTCCAGAAGGCGCCGGTGACTGGCGTCTTCAGATTGAACGGCGTGGCATCGATCTGCGTGACGCCGATGTAGTTGGAGATCTGCTTCTGGAAGTAGCCGAGCGCGGCATAGCTGCCCTTGGCGTAATACCACTCAAACGACAGGTCGAAGTTCTTGGACTTCAGTGGCTTCAGGGCCGGGTTGCCCTGCTGCCCGGTGCCACCGTCGACGCGCGCCAGCGCGTTCAGGGTCTGCCCGCCCTGGATGTCACCCCAACCGGGTCGACCGATGCTTTCGCCATAGCTGGCTCGGGCCTTGATGTCCTTGGTGACGTCGATGTCGAAGTCGAGGCTGGGCAATAAGTGCTTGTAGTCGCCCTTGAGCGTGGTGAAGCCCGGCGACCCGGCAAACTGGATCGGGTACTCGTTGGCCGCGGTCCAGTTGACGCCGATGGCCACAGGCACCAGCGCCGTCGAGGTGACGTCGGTCTGCTCGTAGCGCACGCCCAGGGACGTGCGCATGGGCATCGCCATGTCCCAGTCCTTGGTGTACTGCAGGAACGCACTCTGCGACTTCTCAACGACCCGGCGGTCGGTCGTGAAGTCGCTGCTGGGCAAGAAGATCGCCTGGTCGCCCCTTGCCGCGGCCGCCAGGTCGCGAACCGTCTTGAAGTCCCAGGTGAAGAACTGGTTGTAGAGCGACGGGTTGCCGCTGCCGCTGATCTGCGAGAAGTACGGCCGAATCTGATCAGCACGCCAGACGCTGTCGGGGAAGTCGGCCACGTTGCTCTGATTGCCGCCCCAGTCGTCCTGCTGCACGTTGGAGAACGCGCTGCGGTTCTTGACCTTGTTCAGGCTCAGGCCGAAATCGAGCTTCGAATCGTCAAGCTTGAACTGCCCCTTGAGCTGGGCCTGGTCGACGGCCGACTTCATGTAGCTGTTGCGGAACGACGAACCCGTCACCTTGTTGAAGGCCGGATTCAGGGGGGAGTCGTAGATGCTCAGCACCGGGAAGTCTCTCGTGAAGTCGACTGCCGTGGTGCCGCGGTTGAAGCTGGCGGTTCCGAGTGCGTTGTTCGAACCGTAGGGGCTGTCCGCACCCGACTCCGCGGTCGACGAGTGGACGTCGAATTCGAATTTCAACTTGTCGGAAGGCTTCCAGGTGACGTTCAGGCCGGTCGACTTGTTCTCGTTCTTGGTCGCATAGTCTGCGCCGGCCATGGCGATGTCCGACAGCCCTCTGCGCAGGGGCGAGGTGCCCGGGCCGAGGGTTTCGGAATAGAAGTTGGGACTGGCGATGGGGCCGTCGGTCCAGGAGCTGGATGAAGGCCCGAAGTTGAACCACGCCGACAGTTCGTTTCGCTTGGTCTGGAGTTTGAGTTCGGAGTAGGTGTAGTCGAGCGTGGCCCGGATCTCTTTCGTCGGCGCGAATTGCAGGGTCAGTTGACCATTGGTGCGCTGGCGCTGCACGCCGTTGACGCTGTAGATCAGGTTCTGCGGCAACGAGTAGAGGTCGTCCGCTTTCGGCTTGTTCGTGATGTCGGCCGGATTGGCAGTCGATGCATTGGCCAGCGCACCCGCATTGCCACGGGCCACGATCCAGCCGCCACCCACGGCGGCCTGGTTGTAGCCCAGATCGCGTTCCTGGTAGCTGGCGCTCACTGCCACGCCGAACTTGCCGTCGGCAAAGGTCTGGCTGTAGATCCCGGACACCTCGGGCGTGAACTCCTTGCCCGCCATCGTGCTGGGAAGGCGGCTGTTGGAGGTGTCCACGACGCCCTTGAAGCCAAAGCTGCCATTGAGGCCCGGGTTGTCGAGCGGGCGAGCCGTCTTGATGTTGATGGTCGCGCCGATGCCGCCCGTGGGTGAACTGGCGCGACTGGTCTTGTAGACCTCGATACCGGCAACGGCTTCCGACGCCAGGTTGCCGAAGTCGAAGGCCCGCGAGTTCGAGGCACCGGTGTCGGCAATGCTGGAGGCCGGCATCTGCCGGCCGTTGAGCAAGACCAGATTGAAGTCAGGGCCGACGCCGCGAACGGTGACCCTCGAGCCTTCTCCGATCGAGCGATCGATCGACACGCCGCTGATGCGCTGCAAGGACTCGGCGAGGTTGGTGTCGGGAAACTTTCCCATGTCCTCGGAGGAGATGCCATCGACGACGCCTTGTCCATCGCGCTTGAGTTCGAGCGAGGTCTCCAGGCTCTTGCGGATGCCGGTGATCTCGACGACCTGCCCTGCTGGCGCCGGCGCGGCGGCTTGCTGGGCATGCACCGACGCGGCGCCAGCCAGCGTCAGTGCGCAGGCGGCGGCAAGCCGCGACCGGCGAAAGTCGGGCAGGCGGTCGTCCGGCACAGACCGGGGGCGATTCGTGGTCATCGGCGCATCTCCAGGGGCGAGGGTATTGGCGGTTGCGGTCGGCAGCGTCGCTGCCCATCGGACCGGGGCACGCTAAGAAAGGGAAAGCGAATGCTGAAAGCGCTTTCACATTATTCAACGCCGAGCCCGCGATCAATCACAGGGACAAACCCTCGGCCGAGCGACGCCACAACGGAATCAGCGTCGCGCCCGGTGCCATTTGCTCGCAGGTCCTGGCCTGATCTGGCCTGGCCCTTGCGCCCTGTCGGCGGCGCTCAGTTCTTGACGAACACCACCGCCGTGCGCGCCGGAACCGTGAAGCTGCCGTCGGCGTTGCCGTAGCTTGCTGCGGTGGCCGCGCGACGGTCGGCGGCGCCTGGGGCCTGGTGCACCGGGTGCAGCACGAAGCCCTTGCCAGTCAGCGCGCCGATCGTCAGCGTCTGCGCGGTGGTGCCGGTGTTGACCAGGTACACCAGCTCGGCAAAGTTGGCGCCGGCGTAGCCATTGCCATCCACGCGCCCCACCAGCACCGTGGGCGCCTGGCCCGAGCCGAGGTTGAAGAAGCTCAGGCGCTGTTTGATGTCGGCCGCGGTGCGCAGGCGCAGCAGCGTGGTGCTGGCGCGGATCTTCAGCAGATCGCGGAAGGCGTCGCGTGTCCACGCGATGTCGCTCGGTGTGGGCTTGAGCGTGGGCGTGCCCAGCAACGGGCGCATCACGCCCCAGCTGTCGCCGTTGTCACCCTGGCGTGGCAGGCCGACGCCGAAGTTGTTGTCGGCATAACTCCAGTCGAGCTTGTTGAACCAGTCGCCGCTGTCGTAGCTGTTGCGGTCCAGGCTCTTGCTGCGCAGGGTGTCGATGCCCGCGTGGTAGTAGGCCGTGCCCTGGCTGAAGGCCACCAGCGCGGCGCCCAGCATCTGCACGCGGGCGCGGTCTTCGGTGCTGGTGGCCGTGGGCAGCTTGTAGGTGTTGTTGTCGAACAGCGTCTGGTTGTCGTGGTTCTCGACGTAGTTGACCACCTCGCCGGGCTCGCTGGCGTAGCCCACGCCGCCCAGGTCGGACAGCGCCACGGTGGCGTCCCAGTGGGTGGTGAGTGCGTAGTCGCGGATCGAGCCGGCCAGCGCGCCCTTGATCAGGTCGCCGTACCAGCGCAGGTCGTTCAGCGGCCGGCCGCCGCCCAAGGCATTGGGGTCGTAGAACAGCCCGTTGATCCAGCCCTGGTTGGCGATGAGCGCATTGCCGCTGTCGAAGCCGCTGCCGCCGCGCACGGCGTCGCGCATCTTGTCGCCGAAAGTGCCGATGCCGCTGCCGGCCAGCCCACCCTGGCTGGCCTGCGCAAAGCGCGCGCCGTTGGCCACTTCGCCGAAGTTCCAGCCTTCGCCGAAGAGTTGCACGGCACGGCCGGTGACGGCCGCCGTGCGCGCCTTTACTTGCTCGAGCAGGGCGCGCGGCATGTGGCCCATGAGGTCGAAACGGAAGCTGGCGATTCTGTAATCGCGCGCCCACATCACGGTCGAGTCGACCACCAGCTTGGCCATCATCAGGTTCTCGGTCGCGGTGTTGTCGCAGCAGCTGCTGTTGGCCACCGTGCCGTCGGCGTTCAGGCGCTGGTAGTAGCCGGGCACCACGCGGTCGAGGATGCTCTTCTCGTTCTGGCCGCTGGCGGTGGTGTGGTTGTAGACCACGTCCATGCCGGCACGCAGGCCGGCGCCGTGCAGGCCCATCACCATCTGGCGGAACTCGAGGATGCGCTTGGCGCCATCGGCGGCGTCGCTGGCGTAGCTGCCCTCGGGCGCGTTGAAGTGATACGGGTCGTAGCCCCAGTTGAAGCAGTCGGCCGATGCGGTGGCCGTGACGGCCGCCTGCTGTGCTTCGGCGTTGGCGGCCCCGCTGGGCGCGGGCGTGCTGCAGCCGGCTTCGGACACGCTGGCGATGTCGTACACCGGCAGCAGGTGCACGTCGGTGAGGCCGGCATCGGCCAGCGCCTTGAGGTGCTTCATGCCGTTAGAGCCGGCCTCGCCAAAGGCCGCGTATTTGCCGCGCTTGGCTGCGCTGACGGTGCTGTCGTTGATCGAGAAGTCGCGCACGTGCAGCTCGTAAACCACCATGTCGGTGGCCGCGGCCACGCGGGTGGGCACGGTGGACGCATCCCAGCCCGCGGGCTTCAGGTTGGCGGCCGACAAGCTGGCGATGTAGCTGCGCTTGCTGTCGGTGGTCAGGCTGACCGAGTAGGGGTCGGTGACGAGGTTGCGCACGACGCCGAAGCCGCGCACGAAGACCTCGACGGCAAACTTGTAGTACTTGCCCGAGAGGTCACCGGTCTTGCTGGCGCTCCAGACGCCGGTGGCGGCGTCCAGCGTCATCTCGTCCACCGTGGCGGCGCTGCCGGTGGCCGTGTCGTAGGTGAAGACGTAGACCTTCTGCGCCGTCGGCGCCCAGAGCTTGAACGTCGTGTTGCCGCCCGCGACGGCCACGCCCAGGTCGGCGTTGGCGGCCGTGGCGTACAGATCGTCCAGCGCACCGGCCACCTGCCCGGTGGTGGCGTTTTGAACGTCGCCCGTGGCGCTTTCCTGCACCAGCACGAGCTGGCTCTTGTGCAGCGTGGGCAGACGCGCCAGGTCAGCGGCCTTGACGCTGAACACCGCGCCGGCATCCACCCACTTGAAGCGCTCGGCCGCGGCGGCCGGCACGGTGCCCGCGAAGACGTCGAGCGTGAGCGAGCCGTCGGCACCACTAACCTTGCCGTCCTTGGGCGCCAGGATCTGGCCGGTGGCCGAGTGGTAAAGCTTGACCGTGCCGCTGCTGTCCACGCGCGGCCACTTGATCAGTTGCTTGTCGAGCCAGACGGCGCGGGCGTCCAGCGTGCTGGCGCGGCGGGTGTCGGGTGGCGTCAGGTAGACCACCGGATCGCCCTGCACCAGCCAGACCTCGCCGATCTGGTTGCGCGGGTTCAACGCCGCATAGCTGACGCGGATGTTGTCGTTGCGCCCGTCCTTGTTGTCGCTGTGGGGCGGCGTGCCGTGGATGATGAATTCGAGCCCCGTTCGCGCCGCGTCGCCGGTGGGGTTGAGCACGGGGATGTCGAATGCCACCTCGCCGCTGCCGGCGGCGTAGCCCGGCATGGCGCCGAAGGCCACCGGGTTGGCCCATTGGTCGATGCCCACGCCGGCCGGCATGCGCGCGGTGTCCATGCCATTGGCAGCCCACAGATGCAGCCCCCAGTTGGCGTAGTCGGTGCCGAAGCGCTTGTAGTGCACGCGCACCGTGGCGATATCGGGTGCGGCCGCGCCCAGCGGGTTGCTGGTGTAGGTGGTGCTGTCGCCCTGGACGCGCCAGATCTCGTTGCGGCCGCTCTGCAGCAGGTAGGCCTGGTCGGCGCCGCTGTGGTCCTTGGTGTCGCCGCTGTGGAAGATGTAGCCCACGGTGCCGCTGTTGCCCTTGAGAGCCACGTCGAAGACCTTGCCGAAGGTGTCGGTGGCGCCGGGCACCAGGCCCGCCGTCCAGGCCGTCTCGACGGCGGCATTGAAGGTGTGCAGCGTCCAACCGCTGTAGTCGCCCGCCGTGCGTCGGTAGTGGATGGTCAGCGACGTGGGCGTGGTGCCGCCACCACCGCCCGCGGAGGGCGTCGGCACGGCGTTGAGCACGGTCTGGTAGCTGGCGTTGCCGTAGTCGAGCCGGGCGTCAACCGCCGGCGGTGGCGGCGGCGGGGGAGGCGTGACTGGATCGACGGTGCCACCGCCGCCACCGCCGCCGCAGGCGCTCAGTGCGAGCAAGACCACGCCTGCCAAGCACGCACGCCCGGTGCGCACCCCAATGCCCGCCAACAGATCGACCATCATGCTATCTCCCACAAAGATGTCGCGAATGTACTGAAACAAAACTACATTCGTGAACGGGGCTTACCCCTGAACTATGTCGATAACTCGCCGAAATACCGTGTAATCTCACTACATCAAGGTGGCCAGTCGTCGCGTGCAACCGCGAGCCGCGGGTTCCTACAATCGGCCCATGCCACTGCCCGCCCCCGTGCGCCACAACAAGTGAGCCAGCGCCTGCCCCCGCCGGCCGTGCTTGGCGGCAGCGCCGACGAGGTCGAGGCGCAGTTCTACGAGGCGCTGCAGCGCGGCGACATCGAGCGCCTGATGGCCGTCTGGACCGACGACGACGAGATCGTCTGCATCCACCCCGGCGGCCCGCGCGCCGTGGGCGCCGCGGCCATCCGCGCCAGTTTCGAGGCCGTCTTCCAACGCGGCGGCATCGCCGTGCAAGCCGAGCAGGTGCGCCGCCTGCAACACGCCACGAGCGCACTGCATCATCTGGTCGAACGCATCGAGGTGACCGGCCAGCAAGGCCGGCAGACGGCCTGGGTGATCGCCACCAATCTGTACGTCAAGACGGCGCAGGGCTGGCGGCTGGCCTCGCACCACGCCAGCCCGGGACTGCTGCAAGCGCCGCCGGCGACGAGCGAGCCACCGCCCGACGCACCCTCGACCTTGCATTGATGGCCTCGCATTTGATGGCGTTCGACTACCGCGCCCCGCCTTGGCTGCCGGGCGGCAACTTGCAGACCATCTGGGCCGCCACGCGCGCGCGCCGACACGACGGCGAAGCGTTGCACTTCACGCGCGAGCGCTGGACCGCACCCGACGGCGACTTCATCGACGTCGACCACGCGCAGCCCGCGCCCGCCGCGGCGCCGCGGCACCTGGTGCTCTTCCATGGCCTGGAGGGCAGCACGCAGAGCCAGTACGCGCAGGCCTTTGGTGTGATCGCACGCCAGCGCGGCTGGGCCTACTCGGTGCCGCACTTCCGCGGCTGCTCGGGCGAGCTCAACCTGGCGCCGCGCGCCTATCACTCGGGCGACTTCGAGGAGATCGGCTGGATCTTGCAGCGCCTGCGCCAGCGCAGCCCGGCGCCGCTGCTGGTGGTGGGCATCTCGCTGGGCGGCAATGCGCTGCTGCGCTGGGCCCAAGAAGCCGGCGACAGCGCCGCGGCCACGGTCGCCGCCGTCGCGGCCGTGTCCAGCCCGATCGATCTGGCCGCCGCAGGGCGCGCCATCGACCGCGGCTTCAATGGGCTCGTCTACTCGCGCATGTTCCTGGCAACCATGAAACCCAAGGCGCTGGCCAAGTGGCGCCAGCACCCGGGTCTGTTCGACCGCTACCGCTTGGCCGCGGCGCGCACGCTGTACGAGTTCGACAACGTCTTCACGGCGCCACTGCACGGCTTTGCCGACACGCCCGATTACTGGGCACGTGCCTCGGCCAAGCCCCACCTGGCGCGCGTGCGCATCCCGGCGCTGGTGCTCAACGCGCGCAACGACCCCTTCGTGCCGGCGGCTGCGCTGCCCGGCACGGCCGACGTCGGCCGCTTCGTCACGCTGTGGCAGCCGGCGCAGGGCGGGCATGTCGGCTTCCCGGCCGGCGGCTGGCCGTCCAACGTGCTGGCCATGCCCGCGGCCGTGACGGGCTGGCTGGCGGCGCAGCTCTGACGCCGCCCGGCATGATGTAAGTTCGCGCCATGGACGAGATCGTCAAGGCCGCGCTGCGCAAGTGGCCCCACGTGCCGCACTGCTACGGCTGGCTGGCGCTGGACGCGCGCGGCGAGTGGTACATGCGCGACGACCGCATCCAGGCCGCCGGGCCGTTTCCGCAGCTCAAGGGCAGCCGCATCAACCACGACAAGCTGCGCGAGTTCATTCATCGCAACTACGCGGCTGACGAGCGCGGCGCCTGGTTTTTTCAGAACGGGCCGCAGCGCGTCTACGTGGCGCTCGAGGCGGCACCCCATGTCTGGCGATTGCATCCGGGGCGGGCCGAGCCGTGCTCGCACACCGGTGCGGCTGCGCAGGTGCTGTCGAGCTGGCTCGACGA
>JANPMR010000300.1:0-2771 GCA_031427055.1 Rubrivivax sp. | reverse complement strand
CGAAGCGGCGCCGGTGACAACCGCGCCCTTGCCTTGAAGTGATTTCATGCCCGGAGATTACCGCGCCGCCAGGGCGCGCAAGCGCTGCCAGAAGCGCGGCTCCTGCGCGCTGGCGAAGTTGACGCGCATCAGCGTCGTCGGCCGCGGCGTGGCGTGGAACAGGCTGCCGGGCGCGGTGAGCCAGCCCTCGAGCAGCAAGGCCAGCGCCAGCGCCTCGGTGTCGGCGCCGACGTCGACCCAGCCGAAGAGGCCGGCCGGCGGCGCGACGAAACGGCAGCCCGCCGCGCGTGCCAGCCGCACCGTGCGTTCGCGGGCCGCGTCCAGCCGCTGCACAACGCGCTCTGCGTGCCGGCGCAGGCCGCCTTGCTGCAGGCACAGCGCCACCGCCTGCTCCAGCGGCGCTGGGGTCGTCAGCGTGGCCAGCAGCTTGGTGTCGATCAGGCGCTCGGCCAGTGCCGGCGCGCAAGCGACGAAGCCGACGCGCCACTGAGGCACCAGGATCTTGCTGAAGCCCGAGACGTAGACCGTGCGCTTCAGGCCATCCAGCTGCGCCAGCCGCGTGGCGTGCGCCGGCGCCAGCCAGCTGTAGGTGTCGTCCTCGATGAGGGTCAGGTCGTGCGCTTCGGCCAGACGCAGCACCTGATGCGCCTGCGCCGGTGTCAGCGAGTGCCCGGTGGGGTTGTGCAGCACCGACACGGTGACGTACACGCGCGGCCGGTGCGCGTGCAGCAGCGCCTCCATCACCGCCAGATCGGGGCCATCGGGGCCGCGCGGCACCGGCAGCAGGCGCATGCCCAGGCGCGTCAGGCGGGCGTACTCCACCGCCCAGCCAGGCTCGTCGACGAGCACCGCGTCGCCCGGCTGCAGCAGGGTGCGCGAGACGAGGTCCAGCGCGTGTGTGGCGCCCACGGTGGTGACGATTTGAGACGGCGCGGCGCTGATGCCAATGTCGGCCAGGCGTTGCGCCAGCGCGCCGCGCAGACCGGCGTCGCCCGCGGGCTCGCCGTAGTGCAGCCAGGCCTCGGGTGTTGCGCAGACGCGGCGCAGCGCGCGCTGCAGCAGCGGCGCGTCGAGCCACGCCGCCGGCAGCGTGCCCATGCCGGGCGCCGGCGGGCCGTCCTGGGCCTGGAACATGCCGCGAATGAGGGCGGTGGCGTCCACCGGCGCCGGCATCGCGGCCCGCGACCGGGGCACGGCGACGGGCGGGCTCGCAGTCGCCTCGCGCACGAAGAAGCCGCGCTGCGGCCGCGCGTGCACCAGGCCGCGCGCCTGCAGCAGGTCGTAGGCGCCGACCACGGTGCTCGGGCTCACCCCCAGACGGGCGGCGCAGTCGCGCACCGAGGGCAGGCGCGCACCCGGCGCCAGCAGGCGCTGCGCAATGCGATCGGCGAAGCGCGATGCGAGCTGTTCGGTCAGCGTGGCAGCGGCGGCGCGGGGCAGTTCGGCGCCAGGCTGTGTGCTTGTCATTGGGAGTACAGATAAGGGCACAGGGGCATCGACTGTACTGGTTCTGTATCGATGCCGTCGAATAGACTGGCCCGATGACGACGATCCTCACCCCGCCGGCACCGGCGCTCGCCCTGGCGCAGGACCACCGGCGCGGCTTCGCGCTCGGCGCCCTGGGCGTCGTGATCTTCGCCATGACGCTGCCGATGACGCGCCTGGCCGTGGGCGACGCCAGCGCGCCGCAACTGCCGCCGGCCTTCGTCACCGCCGGCCGCGCCGCGCTGGCCGGGTTGCTCAGCGTGCTCTACCTGTTGGCGGTGCGCGCGCCGCTGCCGGCGCGCCGCCACGCGCCGGCCCTGGCCATCAGCGCGCTGGGCACGGTGTTCGGATTTCCGCTGTGTCTGGCGCTGGCGCTGCGCGAGGTGCCGGCCATGCACGCCGCCGTCGTCACCGGGCTGATGCCGCTGTCGACGGCAATCTTCGGCGCGTGGGTGTTCCGCCAGCGGCCGTCGGCCGGCTTCTGGGCCTGCGCGCTGGCCGGCTGCGCGTTGGTGCTGGGCTTTGCCGCCTGGCAGGGCGGTGGCGCGGTGTCGGCGGGCGATGGCTGGCTGCTGCTGGCGGTGCTGTTCACCGGCATCGGCTACGTTGGCGGCGCCAAGGTGGCGGCCGATGTGCCGGCGCCGCAGGTCATCTGCTGGGTGCTGGTGTGCTCGCTGCCGCTCACGCTGCCGGCGGCGTTGTGGAGTTGGCCGTCGGCGCCGGCCAGCACGGCGGCCTGGGGCGGCTTCGTCTATGTCTCGCTGTTCTCGATGTGGCTCGGCTTCTTCGCCTGGTACCGCGGCCTGACGCTGGGCGGCGTGGTGCGCGTGAGCCAGGTGCAATTGATCCAGCCCTTCATCGCGCTGCTGTTTGCGGTGCCGGTGCTGGGCGAACGGCTGGACGGCGTGACGCTGCTGTTCTCGTTGGCCGTGATCGGCGTCGTCTTCATCGGTCGGCGCATGCCGGTGCGGCAGTTGAAGACATGAGGACGATAGGCCTCATCGGCGCCACGTGCAGCCCGCTGCCGGTCTTCGACACCACGGCCCTGCATGCGGCGGCCGCGGTGGACTGGATACTCGCGGACCCGGACGTCACCGACCCCGACCCCGACCCCGACACCGACAAGGACAAGGACAAGTCATGACCTGGCAGATGGCCCGCCGCGCCGAACGGCTCAATCCCTCGACCATCCGCGAGATCCTCAAGATCACCGAACAGCCGGGCATCATCTCGCTCGCCGGTGGCCTGCCCTCGGCGGACAGTTTTCCGATCGCCGCCATGCAAGA
>JANPMR010000299.1:0-7117 GCA_031427055.1 Rubrivivax sp. | reverse complement strand
GTGTCGGTGCCGACCACGAAGCGCATGTGCATCGCCGCCTTGGCCGCGGCCGGGATGGCGTTGACCGGGAAGTCGGGGTTGCCGGTGCGATAGGCCAGCACCTCGAGCGTGTTCCAGGCGATCACGCGCTCGGCGGGCGTGAGGTCGGGCTCGCCCCAATCGGGGTCGACGGCCGGGTCTCCCGGGTCGCCGCCAAACTGCAGGCCGGCGAGCGCCTTGCGCACGTTGGCGGGGATGGGCGGCGGCCGCAGTGCGTCCACCAGGATGCGGCCGCGCGCGTCGACCATGCTCGCGATGGCGTTGGCCAACACGGTGCCGGGGTTGCGCAGCAGGCCGCCCCAGTTGCCGGAGTGGTGGCCGCCGTCGCGCAGGTTCAGCGTCAGATCGAAGTTGGCGACGCCGCGCGAACCCAGAAAGACGGTGGGCCGGTCGCGCCGCAGCCGCGGGCCGTCGCTGGCTATCAACACGTCGGCAGCCAGTGCCTGCCGCTGCACGGTGCAGAAGGCGGCCAGCCCGGGTGAGCCGGTCTCTTCGCCGGTCTCGATCAGCCACTTGACGTTGAAGCCCAGGCGTCCGCCACGCGCCGCCATCACCTGGGCCAGGGCGGCGATGTTGATGCTGTGCTGGCCTTTGTTGTCGGCCGTGCCGCGGCCGTAGACGCGCTCGCCGTCATGCGCCAGTTGCCAGGGGCCGGCGCCGCGCGTCCAGGACTTGTCCTGGCCGCGGATGACGTCGCCATGGCCGTACATCAGCACGGTGGGCAAGTCGTCCGCCTCGTGCCGGGTGGCGATCAGGAGCGGGCCGTAGTCCGGCTGCGGGTTGGCGTGGATGGCGGCGTCGAAGCCCAGCGCCGCCAGCGACGGTGCCATCTCGTCGGCGAGATACGTGTGCAGCGCCGGGCCGCTGTCGCTCTCCTGGCTGGCGGTGCGGATGGCGACGCGGCGCGCCAGGTCGGCCCAGAACGCGCCGCCGTCGAGGTGCGCCGCGGCGCCGTCGAGCGCGGCCTGTCGGGTCACGGCGCCACCACGAGCTCGAAGTGCTCCACCGACGGCGGGCCGTTGAAGAACGGCCCGACGATGGCGCGCCACTCGGGGAACAGCGGGCCACCGCGGAAGGCGACCGTGTGGTCTTCCAGCGTGTCCCAGCAGATCTGCAGGATGTAGCGCTCGGGGTTCTCGATGCCGCGATTGACCTTGCCGCCCTTGAAGCCCTGGGCGCGGCTGATGACCGTGGACAACCCGCGCTGGATGGCCAATTCGAAGGCGGCCTGCTGGCCGGCGTGGATGCGGATGTCGGCGAGTTCGAGGATCACGGTGAGGGCTCCAGGGGTTGCGGCCCCGAAGTCTAGGCAATCGCGGCGCGGACTACGATGCGGGCATGCCCCCGCGTCGCGCCGTCGCCCCATGCTGAACCCCGACGCCGCGCACGGCCGGCGGGTCGGCATCGCCCTGCTGTCGTTGGCGACGCTGAGCTTTGCGGTGCTCGATGCCTGCGCCAAGTGGCTGGTGCAGAGCCTGCCGGTGATGCAGGTGGTGTGGCTGCGTTTTGCCATCCACGTGCTGCTGATGACGCTGATCCTGGCGCCGCGCCACGGCCTGGGCATCGTGCGCGTGACGAGCTGGCGGCTGCAAGGGCTGCGCGCGGCCATGCTGGGCTCGATGACGGCGCTCAATTTCTTCGCCTTGCAGTACCTGCAACTGGCCGAGACCGGGGCGATCCAGTTTTCAGTGCCGATCCTGATTGCGCTGCTCTCGGCCTGGTGGCTGGGCGAGCATCTCGACCCCTGGCGCTGGCTCGCCATCGTGGTCGGGTTCGTGGGTGTGCTGTTGGTCATCCGGCCGGGTTCGCAGGCCTTCCACCCCGCGATCCTGCTGTCGCTGATGAACGCCGTGATTTACGCTGCCTTCAACATGCTGACGCGGCACATGGCGGCCACCGAGTCGCCCGAGGCCATGCAGTTGCTCTCGGGCGCTGGCGCCGCCGTGCTGCTGGCGCCCTTTGCACTGGCCCAGTGGCAGTGGCCGGCGGGGCTGACGGTGTGGGCGGTGGCGGCGCTGTGCGGGCTGATGGGTGGCGTGGGCCACCTGTTTGTGGCGCAGGCGCACCGCCATGCCAGCGCCGCGGTGCTGGGGCCGTTTCTCTACCAGCAGATCCTGTACATGAGCCTGGCCGGCTGGCTGGTCTTTGGCCAGGCGCCTGACCGCTATGTCGTCGCCGGCGCGCTGGTCGTCGTCGGCAGCGGGCTGTGCTTGCTGTGGATGGCGTGGCGGCGGGACTGAATCCCGCCGCACTGCCGCCCACACTCCTAGATCTTGCAGCCGCGTCCCGGATCGGCAAGCGCCTTGACGGCGACGGCGCGGAACTCGTTGTTCTGGCCCTTGGCCTCGCGCAGGAAAATGTCCTGCACGGGGTTGCGCTGTGGCGACAGGCTGATCTTGCCGCGCGGGCTGTCGATCACCGCCTTGCCCATCGCGGCGAGCAGGGCCTCGCGCTGCTTGAAGTCGCCCTTCACGGCGGCCAGGCCGGCGCCCAGCATCTGCGCCGCGTCGTAGCCCTGCACCGCATAGACGTCGGCGTTGGCCTTGTAGGTCAGCGCAAAGCTCTTGCGGAAGGCGTTGTTGCGCGGCGTGTCCAGGTTGTCGGCGTAGTGCAGCGTCGACAGCACGCCCTGGCCGCTGGGGCCGGCGGCCTCGAGCGTGCCGTCGGTGACGAAGCCCGAGGCCACCAGCGGCACCGACTTCTTCAGGCCCGCGGCGTCGTAGTCCCTCAGGAACTTGGCACCCGCGCCGCCAGCGAAAAAGGCAAACACCACGTCGGGCTTTTGCGACGCGATCTCGGTCAGCAGGGCCTGGAACTCGACGCCCGGGAAGGGCAGGCTGAGGTCCTTCATGACCTTGCCGCCGCCCTTCTCGAAGGCCTCGGTGAAGCCCTTGACCGTCTCGCTGCCAGCGGCGTAGCTCCAGGTCAGCGTCATGGCGCGCTTGTAGCCCTTGCCGGCGGCCACCACGCCAGCGGCGTAGCCGGGCTGCCAGTTGCTGAAGCTGCTGCGAAAGATGTTGGGCGCGCACTGCGCGCCAGTGATGTCGCCAGCACCGGCGTTGGGCACGATCAGCAGCGTGTTGCTCTCGCGTGCCGCGCGCGCCATGGCCAGCGCCACGCCCGAGTGCACGGTGCCCACCAGCACGTCGACCTGGTCGCGCTTGATGAGCTTGTTGACGTTGTCGATGGCCTTGCTGGGGTCGCTCTCGTCGTCGACCTTGAAGTATTGGATGCTGCGCCCGGACAGCGTGCCGCCCTGCTCCTGCACATGCAGCTTGAAGCCGCGTTCAATGGCATCACCCAACGCGGCAAAGGTGCCGGTGGCCGGGAGCATCAGGCCCACCTTGAGCGGGGCGGTCTGGGCGTGGGCGGTGCCAGTCAGCGCCGTCAGGGCGGCCAGGGTGATGACGGTCAAGGGGGTCAGGGCAAAACGGGTTGTCATGCGATCTCCGGGAAAAGTGGGGGTTTTTGCGGCACCCGGCAGGATGCCCGTTGGCAACCCGCCAAGGCAAGCGGGGTTTGCCGGATGGCGCAGCAACGCCGTCAACTTGTAACAGACGTGAGCAGTTGCTTACAGTGGAACTCAGGCGGCCGCTGGAACGGCAGGGCAGACTCAAGTTGGCGCTGTTTCACCCGACAACATCGGAGTCGGGTCTGTTTCGAGACGGTCCCGTTTCTTGTGCACGGATCCAGGGAGACACATGTCCAGCACGATCGCCGTCGACGAACTCCGCGTTGGCATGTACATCCAACTGGAGGGTGGTTGGCTTTCGCATCCGTTTCCGCTCTCCAACTTCCGCATCGCCTCTGCGGAGCAGATTGCGACCTTGCGTGGCCTGGGGCTGGCCCGCGTGCGCTGGCTGCCCGAAAAGAGCGAACTGCCGAGCACGGCCGACACGATCACCGTGGGTGCCGCAGCCGGCTTGGCCGGTGGCGCGGATGGCGCCACTGCGGGCACAGGCGCCGGCGGTGCGTCATCTGGCGCAGTCCCGGTTGTCAGCGCCGAGGAGCGCGCGGCCGAATTGCGCCGCCAGACCCTGACGGCACAGCGCGACGCCGTCCAGCGCTGCGAGCGCCAGCACGCCGAAGTCGCCAAGGCCTGGCGCGAGGCCAACGATGCCGTGGGCGCGCAGCCCAAGGAAGCCGGGCGCACCACCGAGGCGCTGACCCGCGCCATGCTGGCCAAGATGCTGGATGCCGACGAGATCGGCATCCGCCTCGTCGCCGGGGGCGGTGATCGCGCCGCGGGGCATGCGCTCAACGTCAGCGTGATCTCGCTGCTTATCGGCCGCACGCTGGGCCTGAGCGAGCCCGAACTGGTTGACCTGGGCGTGGGTGCGCTGATGCACGACGTGGGCAAGCAAGAAGTGCCCGATCGATTCCGCCACCACGACGAGAGTTTCAGCGCCGCCGAGATCAACGCCTACCGCGACCACGTCAGCAAGGGCGTGGCCCTGGGCCTGCGCATGGGTTTGTCGGCCGGCGCGATGTCGGTGCTGGCGCAGCACCACGAGCAGGCCGACGGCAATGGCTTCCCGCTGCGCCTGACGTCCGAGCGCATGACCATGGGCTCGCGCCTGGTGGCGCTGATCAACCGCTATGACAACCTGTGCAACCCGCAGGCACGGGGCCTGGCGCTGACGCCGCACGAGGCCGTCTCGGTGCTGTTTGCGCAGGGCCGCAACCGTTTCGACCCGGTGGTGCTCAACGCCTTCATCCGCATGATGGGCGTGTACCCAGCGGGCTCGCTGGTGCAACTCACCGACGACCGCTATGCCATGGTGATTGGCGTCAACTCCAGCCGTCCACTCAAGCCGCGAGTGCTGGCACACGACACCCGCGTGCCGCGCAGCGAGGCTCTGGTGCTCGATCTCGAGCGCGAGCCCGATCTCGGCATTCGGCGCAGCCTGGCGTCGTCCAAGCTGCCGACCGCCGCGCTCGAATACCTGGACCCCAGGCCACGCGTCACCTATTACTTCGAGCCCCTGCGCACCGAAGAGGCGCACCAGGAGCTCGCGGCATGACACGCTCGCGCCCGGTTGCAGCCGAGCTGCCTGTGGTCTGGCAGCCCCTGCTCGAGGCCTTGCCGCATCCGGCCTGGCTGGTTGAACTTGCCAGGCGGCGCGTGGTGGCCGTCAACGCCGAGGCGGTGGCTTTTCTGGGCCGCCCGCGCGATGCGCTGATCGGCGAGCGCGCCGAAGACCTGGCGCCGTCGCCCGAGGACCTGAGCTTCTGGGAGGCTGTGGCCGGCGGCGAGGCGCCGACCTTGCACACCGAAACCCTCGTCGCCGCACCCGACGGCCGGGCGGTGCCGGTGTCGCGCAGCGTGCGGGCCATCGCGGGCGCCGACGGCAGACCAGCCTTTGCGCTCGTGCTGCTGGCCGACCGCAGCGCCGAGTACGAGGCCGAGCGCGCGCGCGAACTGATGCTTGCCGAGCAGCAGGCCACGCTCGAGTGCACCGATGACGGCATACTCGTCACCGACCTGGGTGGCCGCGTGCGCGGCTTCAACCGCCGCTTTGCCGAACTCTGGGCCATGCCGCTGGCGCTGCTGCAGCAGCGCGAAGCCGCGGTGCTGAGCTGGATGGCCCGCAGCGTCGTGGACGCCGACGGCTACGATTCCCGGCTGCAGGCGCTGGCGCAGGCCTCGTTCATCGTCGCCAACGACCGGCTCGAGCTGCACTCCGGGCAGGTCTTCGAGCGCGTGACGCGGCCACTGCTGGTGGCCGGGCGCTTGCAGGGCCGCGTATGGTGCTTCCGCGACCTCACCGAACGTGTTTCGGCGCAGACGCACATCGAGGCGCTGGCCTTGCACGACGCACTCACGGGCCTGGCCAATCGCCGCCAGCTCGCCGAGCGCGTGGCCGAGGCCTCGTCTGCGGCGCGCCGCGACGGCAGCGGCTTTGCGCTGCTGCTGGTGGACATCGACCGTTTCCGCCAGGTCAACGACAGCCTGGGCCACGAGATCGGCGACCGCGTGCTGCTCGAAGTGGCGCAGCGCATGCAGGGCACGGTGCGCCAGGACGACCTGCTGGCGCGCCTGGGCGGCGACCAGTTTGCGCTGCTGCTGCGCCCGGCCGATGCCAAATCGGCCGAGGCCGCCGCGCGCCGCGTGCTCAACGTGGTGGCGCAGCCCTGCATCGTCGACGGCGCCCAGCTGACGCTGACCTGCAGCGTCGGTGTGACGCTGGCGCCGCCGCGGGGCGTTGAACTCGACGAACTGCTGCGCATGGGCGAATCCGCACTGCGCGCGGCCAAGTCCGGCGGCCGTGCCGGCTGGCGCATGCACCAGGCACGCGCCGAGGGCGACCGCGAGAGCCGCGTCAAGCTCGACCACGCGATGCGCCGCGCCCTCGTCAGCGGTCGCTTCCGGCTGCATTACCAGCCGCAGGTGAGCCTGTCCGACGGCAGCGTGATCGGCGTCGAAGCGCTGCTGCGCTGGCGCGACCCTGGCCTGGGCGAAGTTGCGCCCGAGCGCTTCTTGCCGGTGGCCGAGGACAGCGGCTTCATCCTGGCCATCGGCGACTGGGTGCTCACGCAGGCGCTTCGCCAGGCCGCGATTTGGCATCAGCGCGGGCATGTCCTGCCGATGTCGGTCAACATCTCGCCCCTGCAGTTCCAGCAAACCGGCTTCGTCGAACGCGTCGCTGCCGCGCTGACGGCGGCTGGTGTGCCCGGCACGCTGCTCGAGATCGAGATCACCGAGGCCACGCTGGCGCAGGACCCCGAGGCCGCCGTGCAGCGCCTGGACGAACTGGCCCGCCTGGGCGTGCGCCTGGCGATCGACGACTTCGGCACCGGCTACTCCAGCGTGGCGCACATGGGCCGCCTGCCGATCAGCAAGATCAAGCTCGATCGCAGCTTCGTCAGCGGCCTGCCCGACGACGAGGACGACGCCGTGGTGGCGCTGGCCGTGCTGCAAATGGCGCGCGCGCTGGGCCTGCAGGCCGTGGCCGAAGGCGTGGAGACCGAGGCGCAGAGGCAGTTCCTGCTCGACGCCGGCTGCGACGCCTATCAGGGCCGCCTGTTCGCCCCGGCACTCGACCCGATCACGTTGCAGCAGCGCCTGCCGGCCACC
>JANPMR010000298.1:0-7377 GCA_031427055.1 Rubrivivax sp. | reverse complement strand
GAGGTGGTGGCCCACCTGGCCAGCCTGGCGCTCGGCAGCAGCCTGGCGGGTGCGCACGAGGTCCATCCCAACGACGACGTGAACCTGGGGCAGTCATCCAACGACGCCTTCCCCACGGCCATGCATGTGGCGGTGGTGCTGGCCTGCGGGCCGCTGCTGCAGTCGCTGGGCCACCTGCGGCTGATGCTGGAGGGCAAGGCGGCCAAGTTCGCCGACACGCTCAAGGTGGGCCGCACCCACCTGCAAGATGCCACGCCGGTCACCCTGGGGCAGGAGTTTGGCGCGTATGCCGCCCAACTGGGCCTGGCCGAGGCGGCGCTTGGCCACAGCCTGGCGGCGGTGCATGCGCTGGCCATCGGCGGCACGGCGGTCGGCACCGGCATCAACACCCACCCAGAGTTCGGCCGCCGCGTGGCCCAGGTGCTGGCCGATCGCCTGGGCGCGCCCTTCACGGTGGCCACCAACCTGTTTGCGGCCATGGCAGGCCACGAAGCGCTGGTGGGCCTGCACGGGGCGCTGCGTTTGCTGGCCATTGCGCTGAACAAGATCGCCAACGACATCCGCCTCATGGGCAGCGGCCCACGCGCCGGCCTGGGTGAGCTGCGCCTGCCAGAGAACGAGCCCGGCAGCTCGATCATGCCGGGCAAGGTCAACCCGACGCAGGTCGAGGCGCTGGCCATGGTGTGCGCACAGGTCATGGGCCACGACGTCGCCATCGGCATTGCGGCCGGCCAGGGCCAGTTCGAGCTCAACGTCTACAAGCCGCTGATCGCGCTGGATGTGCTCGACAGCATCCGGCTGCTGCGCGACGCGATGACGAGCTTTGCAATGCACTGCGTGCAGGGCATCGAGGCCGACACCGAGCGCATGAACGATCTGCTGCAGCGCTCGCTCATGCTCGTCACGGCGCTCACGCCGCACATCGGCTACGACCGGGCGGCGCACATCGCCAAAGATGCGCATTCACGCGGCAGCACGCTGCGCGATGCGGCGCTGGCCAGTGGTGAGGTGAGCGCAGCCGACTTCGACGCCTGGGTGCGGCCTGCCGACATGGTGGGCGGCCCGGTGCGCTGATTGCGCCTGCGCGCCCAGCCCTTCAGCTGCTGGCGGGGGGTGGAGCGCTCACCGCAACCGTGGCACCTGCCGCAGGCGGTGCCGTTGACGCATCTGATGTCGACCCGTCGGGCAAGGTCACCTGCTCGCCCAGTGCCGCCAAGACCTTTTCAGGGCTCATCGCCTGCTGCATGACGCTTGCGCCCGGGTCGTGGCGGTCCTCCACATTGGGCAGGTCACGCCGCAGTTCTTCAATCAGGTCGATCAGCTTGGCCGTCTTCTGCTCGATCAGCAAGGTCACCTTCAGATCGAGGTGGGCGCGTTGGTCGCCCAGCTTGGCGACACGGTTCTGCTTGATCAGCACGACGTTGGCCGTCAACAGCGCGCCAAGCCCGACGATGCCCTGCAGCCACAAGAAGGGCGGCGGGTCGAAGTCTGTGCGGTCCATGCCCGGCAAGGCCAGGTTGACCGCGATCCACAAGCAGACAAAGAGCAGGATGCCGAGCAGGAAGGCGGGCCGCCCGACAAGGCCGCCGATGCGTTCGGCGTGGCGCTGCGAGGCGCTGAGCTTTAGTTCTTCCTGGGTATAGAACTCATGCACCGCGGCAATGTTCTGACCGATCTGCCCGCTCTCGGCCGACGCCGTAGCTGCCTTGGCATCCGCTTTGATCGCCATGCGCGGCCCCTGCATTGCGGCGCGTGGCGGGCCCCGAGACAGGGCCTGCATCCAGCAGCGCAAGGCCCAAGCGTGCCAGCGTGCCCGCCGGGGGTCGGTGCGCCACAGCACAGACCCTGCAAGCCCGCGCGACTAAGTTTGGGTCTTGCAGGTATTTGATCAAGCGCTGGATGACATCCAGACCCCCACCCACAACACATGAACACCTGCTGCTGGTGACGGCCACGGGCCGAGCGGCAAATGCGAGAGAAACCCCATGCGCACCTACTTCTCCCTTACGGCCATTGCGCTTGTCGCACTGTCGATGTCCGCCTGCGACAAGAAACCCACGGCCCCACCGACGCCGCAGGTCAGCAACCTGCGGATTGAAGCCGGCGCGGCACCCGCCAGCGCGCCAGACTCGTGGACGCCATCGGCCGATTCGGCCAGCGCGCCCGGGCCGGTGGCCACCACGCCACCGACAGGGGAGCGCAGCAACCGGGCGATGACCCGCGCGCAGGAATCCAGCGCGATGCCGATGGCCGGGCAGAACAACGATCACTCTGCGGCCCTGAGCGCTGCAAAGGCTGCCAGCAGGCCCTGAGCGGCACCGGGGGTACGCCACTCTGGCAACTCAAGCCAGACGCGGCGTCTGCCAGGGCTGGATGGCTAGGCGCCGTCGGCCGAAGCGGGTGACGGCCCGGCCATCAACGCCAGCAAGAAGCTGTCCGGCGCGGTGTCTTTGTCGGCAGTGGCATACACGGTCTGAGCCACGCCCGCCACAGGCAGCAGCCGCAGTTCGAAGGTCTCAGGCGCGAGGCCCTCGCGTGCCCGTGCGAGCAGTGCTTGCAAGGTGCCGGCGCTGGGTGCCGCCAAGAAACCGGCCAGCGGCCGCCCCAGCAAGGCGCCGGGCGCTGCACCCAGCAGCCGCGCGCCGGCAAGATTGATCTCGCACAGCACGGTGCTGGCATCCACCGTCATGCACCCCACCGGCGCGCGCTCGACGACGGCCGTTTGGCGAATCAGCGCCGCTTCGAGCTCGGCCCGCGATCTCAGGAGCTCTTCTTGCTGCAGATCCAGTTCGACCTGATGGACCTGCAGTTCGTGCAGCAAGGCGATCGCGTCGTCGGCCGTCGATGGCGATGACGCCAGCTGGTGAAGCACCGTCAAGGCTTGGGTCGTATTGGCTCGCTTGGGTGGCGCCTGGCTACCGCTGGTCAGCTGCGCCACGGCGCGTTGGTGCAGGTTTGCACGTTCATTGGAAGCATCGCTTGAATGGGACATAAATACACCTGTCATGTGGGTTTGTGGACCCGCGCACAAGGCCAGTTCATCGCCTGAATGGGCTGGGGGCTGGGGGCTAGGCCTTGCGCAGTCGGGACTCAAGTTCTTTGGATGCCGTGATGTCGATCAAGGTGATGACCACGCCCTGGATCACATTGGCCAGCGTCCGGTAGGGCTTGATGCGGACCATGAACCAGAGTCCGTCGGTGGTGGCGATCTGCTTTTCGGTAAAGGTCAAGGTTTGCAGGGTCTGCTTGGCATCGTCATTGAGCTGCGGGTAGATCAGCGTGCTGGCCAGGTCGGTCAGGGGTCTGCCGATATCGCCCTCACGAAGTTGAATGATGCGTGTGATCTTGTCGGTGTAGCGCCGCACGTTCAGGGCGCTGTCCAAAAACAGCGTGGCGATGTCGGTGCTGTTGAGCAGGTTCTGCATGTCGCTCTGCGCCAGCGCAAGGTCGTCGAGCTTGGATTGCAGTTCGCCGTTGAGCGTCTGCAATTCCTCGTTCATCGACTGCGACTCTTCCTTGGACGTGGTCAGTTCTTCGTTGGCCGACTGCAGTTCTTCATTGGTCGATTGCAGCTCTTCATTGGCAGCCTGCAACTCCTCTGCCGATGCGCCCATCTCCTGGCGCAAGGCGTGGACCTCATCCTTGCAGCGTTGCAGTTCTTCGGCGCTTGCCGCGTCGATTACGCTGCCGGCCGGCCCGCGCCTGCGCTTGGCCAGGGGCTGCCCGACGATGTCTCGGAAGACGATCATCACCAGACCCGCCAGCGCCTTCGGCTCTTGCATGGCCTTGATCGTCACGTTCAGCGCAAACTTCGCATCGTCGCCCAGGCGCAGGCCGCGCAACTCGACGGTGCCGCGCTCGTGCACCGCCTGCCGCAGCCCCGCTGCAACCTGCGTCCTGATGGCCGGCCGGGCCATCACATGGACATTCCAGTTGGCCTTGCCCGAGGCCGGCTCGAGGTACTTGCCCACGCTGCCGTTGATGTGCAACACATCGCCCTCTTCATTGACCAGCACCGCCGGCGGCGAGAACTCGTGCAGCAGCGCTTGTTCGACATGGGTCTGCAGGTTGGCGGGTTGCGTGGCCAGTTGAGACACTTTCGACTCCTTGAGATGCCGGCCCGAGGGCAGGCGAGAGATGCTGGGAAAGTCGACCGAACCGGCCGGCAGTGGGGTCGCGCCGCGCCAGTAGAGCCTGGACTTCTGGCTCAGCGGCGTGAACATCGTGTGCGAGTTGCCCACGGTCTCGGAGCCCCCCAACAGCAGCGCGCCGCCCGGGCGCAGGCTGTAGCTGAACAGGGGCATCAAACGCCTTTGCAAGCCGGCGTCGAAGTAGATCATCAGGTTGCGGCAGCACAGCAGGTCCAGCTTGGTGAAGGGCGGCTCGAGAATCACGTCGTGCTGCGCGAACAACACCATATCGCGAATCTGCTTGTCGATCAGGTAGCCATCGCCCTGGACCGAGAAGTACCTTGCCAGCCGCGCCGCGTCCATGTCGGCCGCGATCCCGGCCGGGTAGCGACCCTTGCGCGCCGTGTTGATCGCATCGGCGCTCACGTCGCTGGCAAAGATCTGCATCGATCGGCCCGCGGCGGCGGGCAATTCGGCGACGACTTCCTTGAAGAGCATCGCCAGCGAGTAGGCCTCTTCGCCGGTTGAGCAGCCCACCACCCAGGCCCGCAAGCGGCTGCCTGGCGCGCCGCGCTCTAGCAAGGCGGGCAGCACCATTTCCTTGAGTTCCTGCCAGACCCCGGGGTCGCGGAAGAAGCTGGTCACGCCGATCAGCATCTCCTTGAACAACAGGTCCAACTCCTTCGGGTTTCGTTTGACGAACCTTTCGTAGGCCGTCTTGGTGGCCAGCCCGTGCACGCTCATGCGGCGTTCGATGCGACGGCGCAGCGTGCTGGGCTTGTAGCCCGAGAGATCGTGTTTGCAGTGTTCGTGCACCAATTGCAGGATGGCAGCCAGCGCTTGCGCATTGCGCTCGTCGCTGCCCTCGGGCAACAAGAGGGCGGCCTGCTGTTCGGCCGCGACGCGCAGGATGTGGCCGGGCAGGTCGGCCGGCAAGCCGACGATATCGACGCAAGCTGCGGCGATCGCGCTCACGGGCATGGAGTCGAATTGCGCCGACTCGGGTGACTGCGCCAAGGTCAGACCGCCCTGCGACTTGATGGCCTGCAAACCCAGCGTGCCATCACACCCCATGCCCGACAACACCACCCCGACGGCCCGCTCGCCCAGGTCGCGCGCGAGCGACGCAAACAGCAGATCGATCGGCAAGCGCAAGCCACGCGGCAGTACCGGCGGCGCCAGGTGCAAAAGGCCCTGGGCCAGCGTCATGTCGCGATTGGGCGGAATGACGTAGACGACATCGGGCTGCAGGCGCATCGCCTCTGTCGCTTCGAACACCGGCATGGCGGTGTTTCGCTGCAGCAGTTCGACGAGCATTGCCTTGTGCGTCGGGTCGAGGTGTTGAACGACCACATAGGCCAAGCCACTGTCCGGAGGAACGCGAGCCAGAAACTGCTGGATCACGGCCAGCCCGCCCGCCGAAGCCCCCACCCCAACCGCGCGCGTTGCAGTGTCCTTGTTGCCGCGGGTTTGGGGCTGGGTCATGAAGAAGTATGACGGCACGCACCCTGCCCTGCTTGTCAACCGCGCCTTACTTCGCGCGCGGCGCCTTGATTTGCCTGTCGGGCTGCTGGAGCGCACCGGCGCGCAATTGCTTGACGGCCTGCACCACGGCGCGCGCCACGTTGCGGGCTTCTTCTTGCACGGCCTTGTCCTTGTCCAGCGCGTCGTGGCTGCTGAAGTAGGGCTCGTAGTAGCCGATGTAGCGGTCCAGCTTGGCGGCGGCGCCGGCATCGATCAGGCCCATCCAGTCCAGCCAGTCGGTGAGATTGCGCCGGTGCGCCTCGACGCCGGCCACGTCACCGTGCACCACCACACCGTAGGCCCGGCCGGCCACGTGCTTGGGGTAGTCCCAGCCCTGCGCTTCGATGCGTTTGGCCTGCGCCACATGCTTGCCGTGCGTCGTGGTCGGATCGGGGTTGCCGCCATCGGCGCAGACCATGCGGTCGATCATCAGCTTCAGCGGGCTCGGCGACTGGTACCAATAGGTTGGCGACAAGATGATCACGGCGTGCGCGGCCACCCACTGTTCGTAGATCTCGGCCATCCAGTCGTCGGCCTGGTTCAGCGCGTGGTTCGGGTAGCAGCTGCAGGGCCAGTGGCACAGCGGCATGGCGCTGGACACGCAGCCCTTGCAGGGGTGGATGTTGCGGCCATATTCGGATGTGACCAGGCTCAGATCCAGCACATCGGCCTGCATGCCGGCGCGCTCGACGACCTGCTGGGCCAACTGGGTCAGCCGCCAGGTCTTTGACACCTCGCCCGGGCAGCTGCCGTCGTTGCGTGCGCTGCCGCAGATGAGCAGCACACGCGAAGGCGCTGCGCTGTCGCTCCAGCGCTTTTGCGCCGCCTTCAGGCGCTTGCGCGTGTCCAGCCACTGCACCGAAACCTGATAGCTGGGGTCGGCAAATCCGCGGCCCGCCGGGCGCGTGATGGGCGCCTTGCGGCCCTCCTGCATGGCGTCCCAGGCAATGGCCTCGAGCCGCGCGATGGCGTCGCGTTCAGCCGCGAACGCGGGATCGTAGAAGCGAAGATTGAAGCGCTCTTGAAACTGCGCGCGGGTCAGTGGCGCCGGGGCCTGCCCGGTACGAATCTTGGTCATGGGAGGTCCTGCTTGGCCGGGCTCATCGCGCGTGGAGGCTCGCTGCAGCCAGTGATCAGATCAGCTCTTCGACTGTCAGGGTCCGGTAGTGGACGGCCAGGGTCGCGCCACAAGTGCGGGCCACGTCGCAGGCGGCAGCGGCGTGGTCGTCATCGTCTACCTTGACCAGCAGCCAGCGGTAGCCTTGTTGGGCCAGCGTGAGATAGCGGCGCAGCAGCGTGATCTCGTAGCCGAAGCCGGCCATCACGCCGGCCTTGCCCACCATCGCGTGCAGTTCGGCCACGCTGTCGCCGGGCGCGAAGTGCAGCACGGCGGCGCTGTCCCAGCCGGCCGCCTGAAGCGCTGCCTCGAGCGCATTCGCCTGATCCTGTGTCGGCAGGCCCATCATCACGTAGCCCACCGGCTTGAAGGTGCCGAAGGACGTCGGCACGGTGTCGGCGTCGATGGTGTCAATGAGGGCCTCGGTCATGGTGTCTCCTTTGCGGGAATGAGGCCATCTTGACGGCGCACAGGCCATGGTGTCCGTGCGCTGGCGTACGACTGGCACGGGTCGGTGGTTTTGCGCTCAGAGCGCGACACGGACAGTGGCTAGCCTGAGGCCGTGCCGATGTCACCCGGAGCCTCACTTGACCCAACTCACTCACC
>JANPMR010000297.1:0-1947 GCA_031427055.1 Rubrivivax sp. | reverse complement strand
CTTGTGCCAGTCGTAGATGCGGCCGACGAAGGGGCTGATGAGCTGCACGCCGGCGTCGCCGCAGGCCACCGCCTGGGCAAAGGCAAACAGCAGCGTCAGGTTGCAATGCACGCCGTCGCGCTCCAGTTCTTGGGCGGCGCGAATGCCTTCCCAGGTGGCCGCGATCTTGATCAGCACGCGCTCCTTCGGCACGCCGGCCGCGGCGTAGAGCGCGATCAGGCGGCGGGCGCGCGCCAACGTGGCCGCGGTGTCGAAGGACAGGCGCGCGTCGACCTCGGTGCTGACGCGGCCGGGCACGATCTTGAGGATCTCGCGCCCGAAGCGCACCAGCACGGCGTCGACCACGGCGTCCAGCGCGGCGCCGGGGTGCGCCGCCACGGTCTCGGCCAGCAGCGGTGCGTAGTCCGGCTGCTGCACGGCCTTCAGGATGAGCGACGGATTGGTGGTCGCGTCGCGCGGCGCAAACTGCGCCAGTTGGTGGAAGTTGCCGGTGTCGGCGACCACGGTGGTGAGCTGCTTGAGCTGGTCGAGTTGGTTCATGGCGGTCTGCATCAACGGGGAAACCCGCATTAGACCCGAGCAGGGCCGCCGCGGGGTTCGCCGCGGTTTCGGGCGCGCGCCGTGGCGACGGGAGGCATTGACTGGAGGCGTTGACACGGGTCGAGCGGCCTGCGATGGTGCGGCATCGTGACTGTCCTCTCGTCCTCGCCGCCTGCCCTGAACTGGTCGATGCGCCCCCCGGCGGCCTCGCCAGTAGCGTGGCGGCCAACGACGCTGGAACACTGCCTGCTGCTGGCCGCGCTGCTGCACCTTTGGCTGGTGCTCGCGCTGGGCAGCGCGCCGGCCGGCACGGCGCTGCCCGGGTTGGGGGTGTGGGGAGCGATCAACATCACGCTGCGCGGCCCGGCCGCGGGGCCTGCCGCCGTCGTCGCGCCACCCCCTGCGCCGGTGATACCGCTGGGGCCGGTCGGCGAGGCGGCGGCCTTGCGCTGGGGCGGCGCGGTGCGCGAGCGGCGCGTCGAGCCGCCTGAGTCGCCTGGTGCCGCACAACTGGGTACGTGGGCCGACCAGCCGCCACCGCTTCGCCAGACGCCGCCGCTGGCGCGCGAGCCGGCGGCCGCGCCGTTGCCGGAGTTGGCGCCCATCGAAGTCCCGGTGCCACCACCGCCGCCGGGACGTGTCGTGCAGGAGCGCGCCGCAGCGCCGACAGCCGTCGATCCGGCGCCAGCCGCCGCGCCGCCAGCGGAGCGTTTGCTCGACGCGACCCGGGTACAGCCCGCGCGCTCCGCGGCGGCGGCCGCGCCGCTGACCGGTACCGCCTTGCTGTCGAACGCAACGCTGCCGCCGTTGCCAACGGCACTGGCGCCCGCACTGGCGCCGGTTCTGACGCCGTTGCAGGTGCCGGCAGCGGCGCCGCTGGCCGCACCGCCGGCACCGCCGCTGGCCGAAGCCGCGCCGCTGCCCCCGGTGCTGCGTCAGTTTGGCGCTGCGGCGCCTGCGGCGGCACGATCGACGGCGCCGTCTGCCAACCTGGCGCGCGACGAGCCGCTGGCGCCCGTGCTCGCGCCGCCCGGCCTGCCGGCGCCGCCGACGGCTGTCGCTGCGACACCGGGCCCGCGCACGCCGGACGCCGGGCCGCAGCTCGGGCACGACGTCGCCACCGCGCCCTCGTTGCCGGCGAGCGCCGCGCCGCGGCTGAAGCTCGAACTGCCGCGCCTGCGTGGCGGCGAGCTGTCACGCTACAGCAGCACCGGCGTGCTGCCGGTGCTGCCGCGCCCGCCCGAGCTGCCCGACAAGCTCGGCAGCGAGATCCAGAAGGCCGCCAAGGCCGACTGTCGCGAGGCCTACGGTGCGCTCGGCATCCTCGCGGTGGTGCCGCTGGCGGTCGATGCGGTGCGCAAGGACGGCTGCAAGTGGTAGGCGGATGACAGGGCCAATCCGGGCCAA
>JANPMR010000296.1:0-3776 GCA_031427055.1 Rubrivivax sp. | reverse complement strand
TGGTGGGGCCTGATCCTCATCATGTTTTTCTCGGTCGGGCTGGAGTGGACGCCGGTCAGCGGCCGCGTCGGCATCGAGTTCGACGTGCCTTTCGTCAGCGGCTTCATGCTCATCGACGCCGCGCTGTCCGACGAAGCCGGCGCGTGGACCTCGGCGCTGCTGCATCTGGCGCTGCCGGCCACCGTGCTGGGCACCATCCCGATGGCCACCATCGCGCGCATGACGCGCAGCTCGATGCTCGAGGTGCTGCGCGAGGACTACATGCGCACCGCCCGCGCCAAGGGCCTGTCGCCGGCCCGCGTGGTGGTCTGGCACGGGCTGCGCAACGCGCTGATCCCGGTGGTCACCGTGCTGGGCCTGCAGGTCGGCGGGCTGCTGGGCGGCGCGGTGCTGACCGAGACCATCTTCTCCTGGCCCGGCATCGGCAAATGGCTGATCGACGCCATCGCGCGGCGCGACTATCCCGTCGTGCAGGCCGGCATCCTGGTCTCGGCGCTGGTCTTCATCGGCGTCAACCTTGTCGTTGATCTGCTCTATGGCGTGGTCAATCCGCGCATGCGGGGGCGCGAGTGAGCGCGGCGGTTCTGGCCGTGGCGCCGCCCTCGCCCATGGCCGAGTTCGCGCGCGCCTTTGCCACCAACCGCGGCGCGACCATCGCCTTCTTCGTTTTCGCCGCCATCGTGCTCGCCACCCTGGCCGCGCCGTTGCTGGCGCCGCACGACCCGCTGCAACAGTTTCGCGACCACATGCTGACGCCGCCGCTGTGGGCCGCGGGCGGCCTGGCGCAGTTTCCGCTGGGCACCGACGAGCTCGGCCGCTGCCTGCTGAGCCGCCTGCTCTACGGCGGCCGGGTGTCGCTGGGCATTGGCCTGGTGTCGGTGCTGCTGGCGCTGCTGCCGGGCGTGGCGCTGGGCCTGCTGGCGGCCTTTCACGGGCGTTGGCTGTCGCCGCTGATCATGCGGCTGATGGACATCTTGCTGGCGCTGCCCGGCCTGCTGCTGGCCATCTGCGTCATCACCATCCTGGGCCCGGGCCTCGTCAACACCGTGATCGCCATTGCCGTGGGCGCGCTGCCCGGCTACGTGCGGCTGGCGCGCGGCGCGGCGCTGGCCGAGCTGGGCAAAGAGTACGTCACCGCCAGCCGCGTGGCCGGTGCCGGCACGGCGCGGCTGATGTTCGACACCGTGCTGCCCAACTGCATGGCGCCGCTGATCGTGACGGCCACGTTGGGCTTCTCGTCGGCCATCCTCGAGGCTGCGGCGCTGGGCTTCCTGGGCCTGGGCGTGCAGCCGCCGCTGCCCGAGTGGGGCAGCATGCTCAGCGCGGCGCGCGACTACATCGAGCGCGCACCCTGGGTCATCACGATCCCGGGCCTGACGATCCTGTTCACCGTGCTCGCGGTCAACCTGATGGGCGACGGGCTGCGCGATGCGCTCGACCCCAAGCTGCGCAGCGCGTCATGAGCCTTCTGGAGCTTCGCAATCTGAAGGTCACCTTCGGCGGCTTCACCGCCGTCGACGGCATCGATCTCGATGTCGCAGCCGGCGAGCTGCTGGGCATCGTGGGCGAATCGGGCTCGGGCAAGAGCGTGTCGATGATGGCGCTGCTGGGCCTGATCGACGCGCCCGGCGTGGTCAGCGCCGATGCGCTGCGCTTCGACGGCCAGGATCTGTTGGCGATGTCGCCTGCGGCGCGCCGGCACGTTGTCGGCAAGGACATCGCGATGGTCTTCCAGGACGCGCTGAACAGCCTCAACCCCAGCCATCGCGTGGGTGACCAGGTGCGCGAGGTGCTGCGCGTGCACCTGGGCCTGCGCGGCGCGGCGCTGGAGCGGCGCGTGCTGGAGCTGTTCGAGCAGGTCGAGATTCCGGCGCCCAAGTCGCGCCTGGACGCTTATCCGCACGAGATGAGCGGCGGCATGAACCAGCGCGTGATGATTGCCATGGCGATTGCATGCCAACCCCGGCTGCTGATCGCCGACGAGCCCACGACGGCGCTGGACGTCACCATCCAGGCCCAGGTGATGGACCTGCTGGCGCGCTTGCAGCGCGAGCAGGGCATGAGCCTTGTGCTCATCACGCACGACCTGGCGGTGGTGGCCGAGATGGCGCGCGGGGTCTCGCATGCACTGGCCGTGATGTACGCCGGGCAGGTGGTCGAGACCGGCGATGTGGACACGATGTTCGAACACCCGCGCCACCCCTACACGCAGGCGCTGCTGGCGGCGCTGCCCGAGCGCAACCGCGGCGCACGGCGGCTGTCCGCGCTGCCCGGCGTGGTGCCCGGGCGATACGACCGCCCGGCGGGCTGCCTGCTGGCGCCGCGCTGCAGCCGCGCGCAGGCGCGCTGCGCCGCCGAGCGGCCGGCGCTGGTGGACGGCGTGCGTTGCTTCTATCCGGTGGGCAGCGGTGGCTGAGGCAGCCGTGACTGACGCGCCAGTGACTGACGCACCCGTCCTGCGCGCCGAGGGCCTGTCGCGGCACTACCGCGTCGGCCGCGGCTTGTTGCGCGCGCCGGCCACCGTCAAGGCGCTGGACGGCGTGAGCTTCGCGCTCAGCCGCGGCCGCACGCTGGCGGTGGTGGGTGAATCCGGCTGCGGCAAGAGCACGCTGGCGCGCCAACTCACGTTGATCGAGCCACCGACCGCAGGCGCGCTGTTCATCGACGGCGCCGACGCGGCGCACGCATCCGCTGCAGAGCACCGGCAGCTGCGCCAACGCGTGCAGATGGTGTTCCAGAACCCCTACGCGTCACTCAACCCGCGCAAGACCATCGCCGCCGCGCTGGCCGAGCCGCTGGTCATCAACACCACGCTCAGCGCCGCCGAGCGGCGCGAGCGCGTGCTGCAGATGATCGAGCGCGTGGGCCTGCGCCCCGAGCACGCCGAGCGCTATCCGCACATGTTCAGCGGCGGCCAGCGCCAGCGCGTGGCGGTGGCGCGCGCGATGATGCTCGCGCCGGCCGTCGTCGTCGCCGACGAGCCGACCTCGGCGCTGGATGTCAGCATCCAGGCGCAGATCCTCAACCTCTTCATGGACCTGCAGGAGTCCACTGGCACGGCCTATGCCTTCATCAGCCACAACCTGGCGGTGGTCGAACACGTGGCGCACGAGGTGATGGTGATGTACCTGGGCCGCGCGGTGGAGCAGGGCCCCAAGGCGCAGGTGCTGGGCGCGCCGCGCCATCCCTACACGCAGGCCCTGTTGAGTGCCGTGCCAGCCTTGCGCCGGCTCGATCGCAAGCCGCGCATCCCACTCGTCGGCGAGGCACCGAGCCCACTGGCGCCGCCGACGGGCTGCGCCTTCCATACGCGCTGCCCGCTGGCCGACGCGCGCTGCAAGGCCGAGGCACCGATACTTCGCGACGTGGCGGCGCGGCTGGTGGCCTGCCATCGGGCCGAGGCCTGATGCGTCGCCTTGTTCGCCGCCCGATTCGACGCCTGATTCGACGCCAGACCCGACGCCAGACCCGACACGGCCCACATGGAGAACCGCATGAACATCCCCGGCAACACCGCCTTGGCACGCGGTCTGCTCGCGGCACTGCAGGCGCAGGACTTCGCGTCCACGCCCGACCCCTGGAGCGACGGCCGGCCGGTCGACGCCCTGCCCAGCATCGATCTGGCCGTGGCGCGTTTTGCGCCCGGCGCGGCGCCGGTGTGGGCCAACGTGCTGATCTCGCGCGAGCATCCGCAAGGCCTGGTCGCAACGCACGACGGCGATGCCGGCGCGGTGGCCAACATCCGCTTCGACGCCGACCTGCGCGACGCCCAGCTC
>JANPMR010000295.1:0-5874 GCA_031427055.1 Rubrivivax sp. | reverse complement strand
CGTGCCCAGCCACCGCGCACTGGCGGTGTTTCGCGGCCGCACGCTGGAGTGGCTGGACGCCAAGCTGGTGCTGGACGAGGAGGTCGTGCCGGGGCAGCCGGGCTTGGCCGAGGGCCGCATCGCGCTGCACCTGGGCTGGCGCCACCTCAAGCGGGCCGGCGACGAACTCATCCGCAAGACCGTTGCCTGGACCTGGAAGGTCAAGCTCAGCCTGAGCCTGGAGCGCGACCTCTTCGGCCGCCTGCGCGAAGAGGCCGAGACCGTGGCCATCAAGGTCTTCGCCGACAACCTGCGCGACCTGCTGCTGGCCGCGCCGGCCGGCAAGCGCGTGGTGATGGGGCTGGACCCCGGCATCCGCACGGGCGTGAAGGTGGCGGTGGTCAGCGACACCGGCCGCGTGCTCGACACGCACACCATCTATCCGCACGAGCAGCGCTGCGACTGGGAAGGCTCGCTGCATGCGCTGGGCCGGCTGGTGGCCACGCATGGCGTGAGCCTGATCGCCATCGGCAACGGCACCGCCAGCCGCGAAACGGACAAGCTCGCCGCAGACCTCATCAAGCGCATTGCCGCCATGACGGCCGACATCAAGCTGGACAAGGTGGTGGTCAGCGAGGCTGGCGCCTCGGTCTACAGCGCGAGTGAGTTTGCGAGCAAGGAGCTGCCCGATCTGGACGTCAGCCTGCGCGGCGCGGTGAGCATCGCGCGCCGACTGCAAGACCCGCTGGCCGAGCTGGTGAAAATCGACCCCAAGAGCATCGGCGTCGGCCAGTATCAGCACGACGTCAACCAGAGCGGCCTTGCGCGCAGTCTCGAGGCCACGGTGGAAGACTGCGTCAACGCCGTGGGCGTGGACCTGAACACCGCGTCCATCGCGCTGCTGGCGCGCGTGTCGGGCCTGTCGGCCACGGTGGCGGCCGCCGTCGTGCGCTGGCGCGATGCGAACGGCGCCTTTCGCAGCCGTTCGCAATTGCTCGATGTGCCGGGCCTGGGGCCGCGCACCTTTGAGCAAGCGGCAGGGTTCCTGCGCATCCGCGACGGCGACAACCCGCTGGACATGACCGGCGTGCATCCCGAGACCTACCCCGTGGTGCAGAAGATGCTGGCCGCCACCGGCCGCCCGGTGGGCGAACTGATGGGCCGTGCCGAGGTGCTGCGCACGCTCAAGCCCGAGGCCTTTGCCGACGACAAGTTTGGCGCCATCACGGTCAAGGACATCCTGGTCGAACTGGAGAAACCCGGCCGCGACCCGCGCCCCGACTTCACGGTGGCGCGCTTCAACGACGGCGTGGACGGCATCTTGGATCTGCAGGCCGGCATGGTGCTCGAAGGCACGGTCAGCAACGTGGCGCAGTTCGGCGCCTTCGTCGACCTGGGCGTGCACCAGGACGGCCTCGTCCACGTCAGCCAGATGAGCCAGAAGTTCATCAACGACGCACGCGAGGTCGTCAAGACCGGGCAGGTGGTGAAGGTGCGCGTGCTCGAGGTCGACCTGGCGCGCAAACGCATCTCGCTGACCATGAAGCTCGATGCGCCGGCGCCTGCGGCCAAGGACGGCGGCGACAACCGCTTCCGCCCCGCCGCGGCTGGCGAGCGTGTGCGAGGCGAGCGGGCGCGGGCGCCCGAAGCCTCGGGCCAGAGTGCGATGGCTGCCGCCTTCTCGAAGCTGCAGGGCCGCGGATGATCCAGCCCGGCGCGGCGTTGTGCCGCGCGGCCGGGCTGCTGTTGGCCGCTGGCGGCGCGCTGGCACAGGGCGCACAGGGCGGCCAGCAGGTGGTGGTCACGGGCCAGACGGTCGGCGCCGCCGAACAGCGGCGCGAGAGCACCGTGGCCATGACCGTCATCGACCGTGATGAGCTCGACCAGCATGGCGACACCGGCCTGCTCGACCTGCTGCAGCGCCAGCCCGGCATCACTATCGACGGCGAGACCCCCAAGCTGCGCGGCCTGGGCGCGGGCTACACGCTGATCCTGCTCAACGGCGAGCCGGCACCGCCGGGCTTCTCGCTCGACTCGCTGGCGCCGGCCGACATCGATCGCATCGAGATCGTCAAGGGCCCGACGGCCGAGCATGGCGGCGTGGCAGGCACCATCAACGTCATCCTGCGCGTGGCGCCGCGGCTGCGTCAGCGCGAGTGGCGCACGGCCATCGGCTACCGCGCGCTGGCGCCGC
The DNA here is from genome assembly GCA_031427055.1 of Rubrivivax sp. Classification (GTDB taxonomy): domain Bacteria; phylum Pseudomonadota; class Gammaproteobacteria; order Burkholderiales; family Burkholderiaceae_C; genus Rubrivivax. The sequence goes on along the minus strand of JANPMR010000295.1, from coordinate 3,701 downwards.
AGGCCTCAAGCTCACTCGGCTGGGGCGACCGCATCGACGCCGTCGGTTTTCACATTCCGCTCACGGCCTACACCTGGGCCAATGCTGCCGACCTTTCGGTGCAACGGGTGTCGCGCTTGCCGACCGGCGAAGTGCGGGAGCAGCAGGTGCTTGGCGCCGACCAGTGGCGCGGCGGCGGATTGAATTTCGGCCCGCGCCTGGATGTCAAGCTCAGCGCGACAGATTCGCTGCAGTGGCAAACCTTCCTGCAGCGCAACGAGTCCGACAACCGCTACCAGCGCGAGACCCGCCTGCTCGCCGGCCCGCCGCTGACCACCGTGAGCGAGGCCAACGGCTCGCATGGCTTGTGGCAGATGTCGCGCACGCAACTGCAGTGGCAGCGCCGCGGCACCGACGGTTCGCGCCTGGAGATCAAGGGCGCGGCGCATGGCAGCCGCTCGCGATCGGCCGGGACGTACGAAGGGCGCGACGCCAGTGGTCTGCGCACGGCGCTGCGCGACTCGCTGGGCAGCACGCGCGAGAGCGGCGGCTCGCACGGCGGCCGCCTGCGCGAGCCGATGGGCACGGCGCACACGGTGGTCGTCGGCTGGGACATCGACCACCGGCTGCGGCGTGAGCTGCGCCGCAGCTTGGACAATGGCGTCGAGGTTTTCAGCGGCACCATCGGCGTGCCCTTCACCGCGGCGTCGACCCGCAGCGTGCTGTTCGCGCAGGACGAATGGGAGCCGGCGCCGCGCTGGTCTTTGATGGCCGGCCTGCGCGCCGAGCGCGGCCGCATCGAGACGGCCGGCAAGGGCACGGCCTTCGTCAACCGCTACGACACACTCTCGCCCGTGATGCATCTGCGGCATGCCTTCGACGCGCAGGGCCGCGACCTGCTTCGCGCCAGCATCGCGCGCAGCACGCGCGTGCCCGACATCGGCCTGCTGCTGCCGCGCTACAGCGTCAACGGCACCTACGAGCGCGACGTGACCAACACGCCCATCGCGGCCGACAGCGCCGGCAACCCGCTGCTGCAGCCCGAGCGGTCGACAGGCTTCGACCTCGCGTACGAAAAGCATCTGCCCGGCGGCGGCGTGCTGAGCGCAGGCATGTTCCACCGCCGCATCGAGCAGTTGATCCGCCGCCGCATCGCGCTGGAGAACGTCGCCGAGGCGCCGGTGCCGCGCTGGGTGAGCCGGCCGGTGAACTTTGGCCGGGCGCACAGCAGCGGGCTCGAGCTGGAGATCAAGGGCCGCGCCGAGGACCTGCTGCCGGCGCTGGTGCCGGCGCTGGTGTCGCCCAAGTCCGGCCTGAACCTGCGCGCGTCGCTGTCGGTGTACCGTTCTGCCGTGGAGCGGATCGACGATCCGGATGGGCGGCTGGACGGCCAGGCGCCCTGGGGTGCCAACCTGGGTTTCGATCACGTTGTGCCGGGCACTGTCTTCAGCTACGGCGCCAGCCTGGCGCTGGCACCGGCCTTTGCCACTCAGCAGACCGATCGCCAGCGCGTCTGGCGCGGCGCGGCGCGGCGGCTTGACGCCTTCATGCTCTGGCGCTTCAGCCGCGAACTGCACCTGCGCATCGCCGGCCAGAACCTGCTGCGCCGGGCCGTGCTGTCGGACAGCCGCGTCGACGACCTCGACGGCTTTGCCGCGGAATCGAACACCCGGCGCGAGGGCGTGAACACCGTCACGGCGCATCTCCTGGTGAGGTTCTGATGGCCAGCCCGCGCGCGTTGCAGATACTGGCCGGGCCTGCGGCCTTGCGGCATCTGCGCGAGCGGGGCCTGAAGCCCGCCGATGTGCGCGTCGTGCCCGCTGCGGCGGGTGGCCCCAAGGGCTTGACGCTGATTGCGCTGGACCGCTACATCTTTGGCCACTGGCTGAGTGGCAGCACGCAGACACTGCATCTGCTGGGGGCCTCGATCGGGGCCTGGCGCATGGCTTGCGCCTGCCTGCCCGACGCCGACGCCGCGCTGGCCGAGCTGGCGCAGGACTACATCACGCAGACCTATCCGCACGAGCCGGGAAAGTTGCCGACCGCCGCGGGTATCAGCCGCGTCTTCGGCGAGCGGTTGCAGCAGAGGCTGGGCGTGCGCGCCGCCGAGGTGCTGGCGCACCCCCAACGGCGCTTGCACGTCTTCACCAGCCGTGGGCGCCACCTGCTGCACCGCGCCGGGCCGGCGCGCGCCGCTGCCGGCTACCTGGGCGCCTACCTGGCCAACGCCCTGAGCCGGCGCGCGCTGGGGGGCTGGCTGGAACGGGTCGTCTTCAGCGATCCGCGCGACGCCTTGCCCGTGCCGCTGCACGACTTTCGCAGTGCCCGCGTGACGCTGGACGAGCGCAACCTGGCGCCCAGCGTGCTGGCCAGTTGCGCCATCCCGTTCGCGCTCGAGCCGGTGCAAGACCCACCGGGCGCGCCGCGCGGCACCTACTGGGACGGCGGCATCACCGACTACCACCTGCACCTGGACTACGCCGCCATGCCCGAGGGCCTGGTGCTGTACCCGCACTTTCACAACCGCGTCGTGCCCGGTTGGCTGGACAAGGCGTGGTCTCGGCGCCATCGCAGCACGGCCTTCCTCGACAACCTGGTGCTGCTGGCCCCGCGACCCGAGTGGGTGGCCACGCTGCCCAACGGCAAGCTGCCCGATCGCGCCGACTTCAAGGCCTACGGCGACGACATTGCCGGGCGGCAACGCGACTGGCGCCGGGCACTGGCCGAGAGCCAGCGCCTGGCCGACGAGTTTGCGCAAGTGGTGCACGCGGGCCGTCCGTTTGAAGCCCTTGCCCTGTCATGAGCTCGGCTACACTGGCCGGCCACGCAATCCGTACAAGAGCGAGAAAGGCAGTTTGGTTATGACACCGCGGACTACCCCGTTCTTCACCGAGGCCTTTACCCAGGCCTGATCGGCTGCGCTGTCACGTTCAACGACTGTCCCTGAACAAAGCGCGGCGACCCCCGCGCTTTGTTGCTTTTGGAGTTCTCCACATGATCACGATCACGCTGCCGGATGGTTCCCGGCGAGAGTTTGAGCAAGCCCTGACGGTGGCCGAGGTCGCCGCGTCCATCGGCGCCGGCCTGGCGAAGGCGGCCTTGGCCGGCAAGGTCGATGGCAAGCTTGTCGATACCAGCCACCGCATCGAGGCCGACGCCGCGCTGGCCATCGTTACCGACAAGGATGCCGACGGGCTGGAAGTCATCCGTCACAGCACGGCGCATCTGCTGGCCTACGCGGTCAAGCAACTGTTTCCCGAAGCGCAGGTGACCATCGGCCCGGTGATCGAGAACGGCTTCTACTACGACTTCGCCTACAAGCGCCCGTTCACGCCCGACGATCTGGTGGCGATCGAGACGCGCATGGGCGAGCTGGCTGCCAAGAACGAGCCCGTGCTGCGCCGCGTGCTGCCGCGCGACGAGGCTGTTGACTACTTCAAGGGCCTGGGCGAGCACTACAAGGCCGAGATCATCGGCAGCATCCCCGCCGACCAGGATGTCTCGCTGTACCGCGAAGGCGCCTTCGAAGACCTCTGCCGCGGCCCGCACGTGCCCAGCACGGGGCGTCTGAAGCACTTCAAGCTGATGAAGGTGGCGGGGGCCTACTGGCGCGGCGACCAGGCCAACGAGCAGCTGCAGCGCATCTACGGCACGGCCTGGCCCAGCAAGGAAGCGCTGGCGCAGTACCTGACGATGCTGGAAGAAGCCGAGAAGCGCGACCA
>JANPMR010000294.1:0-2287 GCA_031427055.1 Rubrivivax sp. | reverse complement strand
GGAAATTTAACCGCATGAGGCGAAGTATGACATGGGTTGAAACGCCCGTGCTCCCTGAAGTTTGAGCCGCCGAACCACGTGATTGGCGATATCCTTGCTCGCCAAACGGTTTGCGCTCGGCCACGCACGCAGCCCTACTGCGCAGCAAGTCTGGATCGCCGATTCGCTCAGTCACCAATTGACGCGCTGGTCTACCTCGTAATCGGGTGCGGGTTGCGCCGCCAGATCCCAGTCCGGCACGATATCGACACCTTCGCCCACCTGCGCATCACCTCAGTCCCACAGCGGCGACCCGCGTGTCGCGGCTATGTGCGGCGGCTCGGAATCAGCCCCGATGTGATCGGCGTGGAATTTGCCGGCATCGTCGAACAGTGCGTACATCGGGTGGATTGTCGCTGCTGGCAGGGAGCTGCCCTACAGCGCCGCCGCACTTCACCCGAGTGGGCCGTGGTGGCGGCGGGCGCGGCGAGAAGACCCGTCGCGCCCGGCCCGGTCAACTACTTCTTCCAGGGCGTGGCGCCTATCGCCACCTTGCGCCCCTGCTTCTCGAAGAGGGCCTTTTCCCAGGGCCAGATGGATTCCCAATCCGCTTCCTTGGCCGTGTCGCCGTCCTTCTTCAGCGACCAGTGGTAGCGGTCGGGCGCCAGGCCGTAGGAGCGTGCTTCGCCGACCCGGTTGTCCATGGCGAAGATGTGCTGCTTGTTGCCCTGGCGGCCGAATTCCGTGCCCCAGTTCGGGAAGCCGGCGCGCGCCCAGCCCTGGCGGCCATCCATGGCCTTCATGACGCGTGCCGCATTGGCGCCGTGGCAGCTGGCGCAGGTTTCTACCGCGCTGGCCTTCTTCAGCGTGGGGTTCTTCTTGTCCTTGTTGCCGACCCCGTGCGAGTCGTGGCAGTCGAAGCAGGCCATGGTGGCGTGCACGCTGTTGCCGCCGTGGATGGCCGTGCTGAGCCGGATGTCCATGTCCTGCTGGTGGTCGCGCCGGCCCTTGCCGTCGATCGAGACCTGGCGGTTGCCCTTGCCCCAAGCCGGCCGCGTGAAGGTGGCAAAGTCGGTGTATTCGTCCATCAGGCGGTAGCCACGCAGGTCCTGGGCCAGCGGGCTGTGTTTGCTCACCTGCGGGCGCGTGTGGCACTGGCCGCACACCATCTGTCGCGCCGCCACGTCGGTGATCTTGGCGGGGTTGATGATGTTGGTGCCCTTGGAGGCCTTCTTGGAGTGTGCCTCGCCGGGGCCGTGGCAGGACTCGCAGCCCACGCGAAGGTCGGCCACGAAGAGGTCGCGCAGGTCGGCGCGCTTGCCGGCCACGAAGTCGGCCTTGGCCGCGTCCCAGGCCTTGGCGTCGAAGCCCGTGGTGTGGCAGGCGATGCAGCGCTCCTGCCACGAGCGCCATTCGCCGTAGTAGTTGGCGCTGAACTTGCCGTCCTGCGGGTACATCTCGAGGTAGAGGAACTTGTAGCCCGCGCGCTGCTTGTTGCCAGCGTACATGGAGACCTTGGTCTTGTCGAGTTTCCAGCTGATGCCGCCATCGGGGGTGGTGGCCTCGAAGACCTCGATCGGGCCGCCGTCGTAGTACCTGGCGTAGCGCTGCTTGTAGGTCTGCCCGACGACGTAATCGACTTCGTTCAAAGGCACCTTGCGCGCGGCCATGTAGTTGGTCGTGGCGTCCTTGGTGTCGACGATCATGAAGCGGTCGAGCTTGTCCCAGTCGCGACGCACCCAGTCGTAGATATTCTTTTCGAATGCCTTGCCGAACGACGGACCCTTGGTGGCCTTTTGCGTGTGGCGCGAGGTGGCCCAGGTCTTGTGTTCGTCCTGGTGGCATGCGAGGCAGGCGTCGCTGCCCACGTACTTGCCGGTCTTGGCAATCTGCGCGAGTTCGGGCGAGGGGTAGACGGGTTGCGCCTGGGCGGCTACGGCCCAGAGCAGCGCCAAGCATGCCAGGAGGCTGGCGGCCTTGCGATGTTTGAACATGTTTGGAGTCCCTTTCAAGTCCAGTGGGTAACAACTCGCGCGCTTCACACGACCCTGGGTCTGGCCAGGTCGATGGGCGGAACTACAGCCTTGAGGTTAGACACCTGGCAGAACCTGTAGATTGATCCACGTCAAGCCGCCCAGCGCAACCGATGCGCGATGTTGCCAGCCACGGAAATTTAACCGCATGAGGCGAAGTATGACATGGGTTGAAACGCCCGTGCTCCCTGAAGTTTGAGCCGCCGAACCACGTGATTGGCGATATCCTTGCTCGCCAAACGGTTTGCGCTCGGCCACGCACGCAGCCCTACTGC
>JANPMR010000293.1:0-4028 GCA_031427055.1 Rubrivivax sp. | reverse complement strand
CGCGCAGCACGGCGCGCACGGGCGAGGCATCGGCCTGCGTCAGCTTGAGCGGCAGGGCGATCAGTTCGTAATCGCCCTCGGGCACGTCGTCGAGCACCAGGTTCTCCAGCACGCGCAGGCCGCGCTGGCGGATAACCTGGTGGCTCTCCAGCAGCTTGCTGTCGGCGGGGTCGATGCTGGCGGTGTCGATGCCGATGAGCTGCACGCCCAGATCGGCCAGGCGCGACACGGTCTCGGGCGCGTAGGCCGCCAGTTGCGGATCCCAGCGGTCGACCGGCGCGCGGGTGTAGGTGCGCACCCGCACGCGCGGCGGCAGGCCGGCCACGGCGTGGGCGATGTGCGCCCAGGTGATGAGGGGCGCGGCGCCGATGGCGTGGATGACGCGGCACGGGCCCAGGTAGGGCTCGAGTGGCACCAGGCCGATGGGCGCGCCGTCGTCGGCGTAATGCAGTGGCGCGTCGGCGTGGGCGCCGGTGTGCGGGCTGAGCGTGAGCGTGCTGACGTTGACCGGGCAGCCCGGCCCGATGCGCGCGGCCCACACGCTGGCGAAGGGTGCGTCGCCCGGAAACACCGGTGCTCCGGCATCGACGGGTGGCGAGATGTCCCAGATCCGGCGCGCGCTGTCTTGCATGGCGGCCATGATATCGCCGAAGCCCGATTTAGTTGACAACTAAAGTATCTGGCCGAAGAATCGCCCGCATGCCATTTCAAGCCCTGCGCCGCGTGCGCTTCTCTGACTGCGACCCCGCCGGCATCGTCTTCTTTCCGCAGTACCTGGTGATGCTCAATGGCGTCGTCGAGGAGTGGTTCGACACCGGCCTGCGCGTGCCCTATGCCGAACTCATCGGCGCGCGCCGGGTCGGTCTGCCGACAGTGCGGCTCGAGGTCGATTTCAAGGCCATCAGCCGCCATGGTGATGAGTTGAGCTGGCGCCTGGCGGTGGCCCGGCTGGGCCGCAGCTCGCTCACGCTGGACGTGCAGGTGCATGGCGGCGACGAGTTGCGCCTGCGGGCGCAGCAGGTGCTGGTGTGCACCTCGCTGGACACCCACCGGCCGCAGCCATTGCCCGATGACGTGCGCGCGGCGCTGGCGCCGTTTGTCGCGGCGCCGGGCTGATCAGCGCGGCCGAACAAGGAGCCACCGATTTGCGCGGGCGCATCCGGAGTGGCCGCCGCGCCCGGATCGGTTAATCTGGCGCCCCGCCCCGCAGGAGTCGCATGCATGAAACCCGTCTCCGAACTCCTCAAGAAGCACGACGGCACCTTGTGGCACGTGCGCCCTGATGACACCGTGTTTGCCGCGCTCGAACTGCTGGCCGGCTACAACGCGGGCGCGCTGATGGTGATGGACGGCGGCCGCCTGGTGGGCGTGTTCTCCGAGCGCGACTACACGCGCAAGATCGCGCTGCAGGGCCGCAACTCCAAAGAGACACCGGTGGCCGAGATCATGACGGCCAACGTCATCTCGGTGGGTCCGCGCACCGGCACGCGCGAGTGCATGGCGCTGATGAGCGAGAAGAAAATCCGTCACCTGCCGGTGCTGGACGGCAGCCTGGTGCTGGGCATGATCTCCATCCGCGACATCATGGACGACATCATCGCCGACCACGAGAACACGATCGCGCAGCTCGAGACCTATATCCAGAGTTGACGCGGCGGCGCATCGGCGACTGCCCGACGCATGACCGCTGACGCGCCCATAGACCTCATCACGCAGCGCGAAACACTGCGCGTGGCGCTGCACAACGCGGGGCGCACGGTGCCGCTGCAGATGTTGGCGGTGGGCTTCCTGGTCTGGCTGGCGCTGCAAAGCGGCGCCACGTGGCTGGCCGCCCTGATGCTCGTGCTGGGGCTGGTGGTCAGCGGCTGGCGCCTGGCAATGGCGCGGCGCTACGAGCCTGTGGTGACCACGCTGCCGGCCGAGCGCATCGCCCAGGTGGTGCATCAACTCGAGGCCAACGCCGGCGCTGCTGGCCTGCTTTGGGTGCTGGCCTCGACCTGCGTCTACCCGCGGCTGCCGGGCGAGCTGGCGACGATCTATCTCGTCATGGCCTGCGGATCGCTGGCCACCGCGGCCTTCTTCATGTCCCTGGCCGGCCGCAGCTTCGTGGTCTTGAACGTGTTGCTGATGGGCTCGCTGGTGCTGGCCTCACTGCTGCCGTCGATGGCGCCTTCCTGGCCGCTGGCGCTGCTGACCGTGGTCTTTGCCATCACCATGGACCGCACCACGCGCGAACTGCGCGCCATGGCCGTGCGGGCACTGCGCCAGGCCGCTGCACTGCAGATCAACGCGCAGGCGTTGCAAGCCGCCAAAGAGGCCGCCGAGGCCGCCGCGCTGGCCAAGTCGCAGTTTCTGGCCACCCTGAGCCACGAGATCCGCACGCCCCTCAACGGCGTGCTCGGCGCGCTCGGCCTGCTGCAGCAGTCCGTGCTGGACGTGCGTCAGCAGCAACTGGTGCGCACCGCGGCGGCATCGGGCGATTCGCTGCTGGACTTGCTGAGCGACATGCTCGACCACTCGCGCATCGAGTCCGCGCTGCAACTGCGTCTGGCGCCGCCGCCTGCGCCGCTGCGGCCCGACGGCGCCAGCGCCGAAGCCTTCGACGCCAAAGCGGCCGTGCACGGCGTGGTCCTGCTGGCCGAGGACAACCCGGTCAACCGGCTCATCTGCACCGAAATGCTCAAGTCCTTCGGCCTGGAGGTGCTGGAGTGCGAGAACGGCGCCGAAGCCGTGGCCCTGCTGGAGCGCCAGCGCGCCGATCTGGTGCTGATGGACATCCAGATGCCCGTGCTCGACGGCTACGCCGCGACGCGCCAGTTGCGCGAGCGCGAGTCGCGCCTGCGCCTGCCGCGCGTGCCCATCGTGGCCATCACCGCCAATGCCTTCGACGAAGACGCCGAGCGCTCGATGGCGGCGGGCATGGACGAGCACCTCGCCAAGCCCTTCTCGCGCGAGCAATTGCTGGCGCTGGTGCGGCGCTGGGTTTAGGGGCTGAGAGCCCGGCGCTAAAGGGCCGGCGCCACCGCGGGGTCGAAGGCCCGGTTCCAGGACTTCAGGGCGCGCAGCAAGGGCCGCTTCTTCGACTGATGCGCCTGCATGCGGCGCAGGATGTCGTCCAGCGTGTGGATGGCGTCGGTGATGCGCGGCCCCTTGTTCAGCATCACGCACTCGGCGCGCCCGCCCATGGCCGCGTCGGTGATCTCGGCGCGCGATGGCAGCCCCGTCTTGGCCAGCGTCTCGAGCACCTGCGTCGCCCACACCACCGGCATGTGCGCTGCCTCGCAGGCCCACAGGATCTGCTCCTGCACCTCGGCCATGCGCTCGTAGCCGCACTCCACCGCGAGGTCGCCACGCGCGATCATCACCCCAGCGGCCGGCGCCGCCATGGCCGCCAGCAGCATCTCGGGCAGGTGCTCGAAGCCTCGCCGCGTCTCGATCTTCAGGATCACACCCAGGTGTCCGGCGCCACGCGCCAGCAGTTGCTGGCGCAGCTCGCGCACGTCTTGCGCCGACTGCGCGAACGACAGCCCCACCATGTCGGCCACTTGCGCCACGGCGTCCAGATCCTCCAGGTCCTTGGCGGTCAGTGCCGGCAGGCCCAAGTCGGTGTCGGGCAGGTTGATGCCCTTGTCCGGGGCCAGCCGGTCGCCGCCGTTGCGCACCTCGGTGATCTCGACGTCGATGCAGCGCGTGCCGGCGCGCGTGACGACGCCGCCAATGCGCCCGTCATCGAACCAGATGCGTTCGCCCTTGCGCACGCGGGGCAGCACTTCGGGCAGGGTGCAGGCGATGCGCGCCGGCGCCGCGCGCTGGCCGGCACCGGCATCTTGTGCCTCTTGGGCATCTTGGCCCAGGCCGCTGGCCAGCAGCCGCAGCGTGTCGCCCCGGTCGAGGTGGATGGCGCCGGCCGGCGCGGGCAGGCCGCTCAGCAGGGTGGTGCGCTCGGCCGCGCCGCCGTGGCGTGTGCGCAGCTCGGTCTCGGCCGTCAGGTAGCTCGTGCGCGGGCACTCGACCAGCACCGCGGCGTC
>JANPMR010000292.1:0-5177 GCA_031427055.1 Rubrivivax sp. | reverse complement strand
CATCGAGCTCAAGTTCCAAGGAATCTGCAACATGGTCGTGATCCGCCTCGCCCGTGGTGGTGCCAAGAGGCGCCCGTTCTACAACATCGTCGTCGCCGACGCGCGCGAGCGCCGTGACGGCCGCTTCATCGAGCGCGTGGGCTTCTACAACCCCGTCGCCGCCGGTGGCGAGCAGCCGCTGCGCGTGGCGCTCGACCGCGTCACCCACTGGACCGCCGTCGGCGCACAGCTGTCGCCCACCGTGGCGCGCCTGGTCGACCAGGCCAAGAAGGCGGCCTGAAGACCGCGTGATGACCGACACCGCCGCCCAGGCGCAGCAGTTGGCCGGCGATGACGCGCCGCTGCTGCCGCCCGACGCGGTCGAGGTCGGGCGCATCCTCGGCGCCTGGGGCATCAAGGGCGGCATCAAGGTCAAACCCTTTGCCGCCGACCCGCAGGCGCTGTTTTCTACCAAGCGCTGGTACCTGCAACCGCCTGAGGTTTCGGGCGAGCTGGCACGCCCGCCCGGCGCACGGGCAGCGGCCGCCATGCCGGCGCTCTTGCGCGTGGTGCAGGCCAAGGAGCATGGCGACGGCGTCGTCGCGACGGTCCAGGACGTGACTGATCGCAACGCGGCCGAGGCGCTCAGGGGCGCACGCATCTTCGTCTCGCGCGCCAGCTTTCCTTCGCCCGAGACGGGCGAGTTTTACTGGGTCGATCTGATCGGCCTGGACGTCGTCAATCGCGACGCGGCAAGCCTGGGGCAGGTCGTCGGGCTGCTCGAGACCGGCCCGCACTGCGTGCTGCGCGTGCAGGCGCCGACCGAGGGCGCAGCCGAAGTGCTGATTCCGTTTGTCGACGCCTACGTCGATGCGGTCGACCTGCCCACGCGACGCATCACAGTCGATTGGGACGCCAACTGGGACAGCGACGACTGACGCGAGCCACGCGATGCGCTTCGACGTCGTCACCCTGTTCCCCGAGCTCTTCGCTCCGCACCTCACGCAGGGCATCACACGGCGGGCCTTCGAGAGCCGCCAGGTCGACGTCCGGCTTTGGCCGCTGCGCGACTTTGCCCAGGACGCCTACCGCCGCGTCGATGACCGTCCGTTTGGCGGCGGCCCTGGCATGGTGATGCTGGCCGAGCCGCTGGTTCGGGCCCTGGTGGCCATCACGGCCGACCGCGGCGGCGCCCCGCCTGCGGTGGTGCACTTCACGCCCACAGGCCGGCGCATCGATCAGGGTGTGGTCGAGCAGTTCTCGGCCGGGCCGGGCGCCGTGCTGCTGTGCGGCCGCTACGAGGGCATCGACCAGCGCTTCATCGACGCCCATGTCACGCAAGAACTCAGTCTGGGCGACTTCGTGCTGTCGGGTGGCGAACTGCCCGCGCTGGCGCTGCTGGATGCGGTGGCCAGGCTGCAGACAGGCGTGCTGAACGAGCCCTCGCATCAGCAAGACAGCTTTTCTGACGGTCTGCTCGAGGGCCCGCAGTTCAGCCGTCCCGAGACGCTCGCCATCGGCGGCGGCGAGCAAATGGCGCCTGCGGTGCTGCTGTCGGGCCATCATGGTGACATTGCGCGCTGGCGTCGCGAGCGCTCGCTGGAACTGACCGCCCGCCGGCGACCGGACCTGATCGCTGCGGCACGCGCCGCAGGCCGCTTGAGCAAGGCGGACGAACGCTTCTTGGTCGGACTCGGGCTATAATCAAAGGCTTTTCGATCCTCTGCCGGGCACCGGGGCGCATTGCGCTCCACCACTCCACATCCAACGGGCCCGCGACATGATCGCCTGGAGAAACCCTTGAACCTCATTGCCATCCTCGAGCAGGAAGAGATCACCCGTCTCAACCGCACCCATCCCACGTTCGCCCCGGGCGACACGGTGATCGTCAGCGTCAACGTGGTCGAAGGCACACGCAAGCGCGTGCAGGCCTACGAAGGCGTGGTCATCGCCAAGCGCAATCGCGGCCTGAACAGCAGCTTCATCGTGCGCAAGATCTCCAACGGCGAAGGCGTGGAACGCACGTTCCAGACCTACAGCCCGCTGATCGCGACCATCGAAGTCAAGCGCCGCGGTGACGTGCGCCGCGCCAAGCTGTACTACCTGCGCCAACGCAGCGGCAAGTCGGCGCGCATCAAAGAAAAACTTGCCTGACCGGTAGGTCAGCTTGCGGCGGCGCCGCAAGTCGCGCGCAAGCGCGAAGCAAGTTTTCGGCGCGACCCGGCGCAGCCGGCCGCGCCAGAAGCTGGCCGCAGTCGCCCAAGCAGAAGGCCGCCTCCGGGCGGCCTTGTCCTTTCCAGGTCAATATCGTCCCATGGCCCTAGCGCGCATCCTCGACCCCCGTGCCGTCCCCGTTGCCGGCACCGATGCGCACCTGCCCGCCGTTTCAGCCGCCGCGCTGAGGGCCGACGCCCTGCGCGCGCGCTTTGCGCTCGCATCCGGCTGGGCGCCCGAACTGCCCGGTGACGGCCGCGCCTTCGTCGAGCGAGCCCCGTCACCGGCCGCCGTGCTGGTGCCGCTGGTGCAGCGCGAGGACCGCGGCGATGGCGGCCTGCACGTGCTGCTGACGCGCCGCACCGATCACCTGCGCGACCACGCGGGCCAGATCAGCTTCCCCGGTGGTCGCTCCGAGCCCGAGGACGACGGCCCGGCCGGCACGGCGCTGCGCGAAACGAAAGAAGAAGTCGGCCTGCACCCGCAGCACATCGAGATCATCGGCCACATGCCGGTCTACACCACAGTCACAAGCTACGTCGTGACGCCCGTGGTCGCACTGATCCAGCCGCCGTTCGAACTCACGCTCGACACCTTCGAGGTGGCCGAGGCGTTTGAGGTGCCTCTGGCCCATCTGATGAACCCCGCGCACCATCGCCGCCATGTCTTCAACTTTGACGGTGGGCAGCGGCAGTTTTTGTCGATGCCGTGGCACGGTGCCGGCGCCGACGGCGTCGAGCGCGAGTACTACATCTGGGGCGCCACGGCGGCGATGCTGCGCAACCTGTATCGCTTCCTTTCGGTTTGAGCGCGGGCCGCCCCTATCATCGCCAGCGATGAGCTTCTTTGCTGTTCTCTTCGCCCTGCTGATCGAGCAGCTCAAGCCGCTGCCGCGCGACAACTGGATCCACGAGACGCTGGCCTCGTGGGTCGGCTGGACCGGGCGCAATTTCGACGCCGGCGAGAAGCACCACGCCTGGGTGGTGTGGTGCGTCACGGTGCTGGTGCCCGCTGCGTTGGCGGCTGGCGTCTACATGGTGGTGGCGCGCTACAGCCTGCTGTTGGCGCTGGCGCTGGATGTCGCGCTGCTGTACCTGACGCTGGGGTTTCGCCAGTTCAGCCACTACTACACCGACATCCGCCAGGCGCTGGACCGCGGCGACGAGAACGAGGCGCGCCGCTTGCTCGCCGAGTGGCGCCACCTGGACGCCAGCGAGCTGCCGCGCACCGAGGTGCTGCGCCACGTCATCGAGCATGCGCTGCTGGCGGCGCACCGCCACGTCTTCGGCGTCTTCTTCTGGTTCGTGGTGCTCTCGGCGCTGGGGCTGGGCCCGATGGGCGCCGTGCTCTACCGCATGGCCGAGTTCGTGAGCCGCTACTGGGGCTACCGGCATCGCGCGCTGGATGCGCCGGCCAATGACTCCTTGCTGGCGCTGTCACGCCGCATCTTTGTCTTGATCGACCACTTGCCGGCGCGCCTGACGGCATTCGGCTTTGCGGTGGTTGGCAACTTTGAAGAGGCAGTGGCGAGCTGGCGCCGCGATGCCGGCCTGTGGCTGCACCCCAACGAAGGCATCATCCTGGCCGCCGCGGCCGGGGCGGTTGGCGTGCAACTGGGCGGCGCCGCCGCGCCCGGCGTCACGCCTGATCGGTCCAAGACATTCACCGCCGGTGTCGAGCCCGGCACGGCCCAGGCGCAAGGCTCTACGGCTGGCGCACCGGCGCAGGCGGGGCATCTGCAGAGCGCTGTGGGCCTGGTCTGGCGCTCGGTGGTGTTGTGGATGCTGCTCGTGGCCTTGCTCACGCTGGCCAACGTGCTGGGCTGATCGCAGGCCGCCGCGCGCTTCGCGCCCCTCACCAGCGCTTTTCGCTCAACTCCTCGTACAGCAACTGGTAGATGCGCTGGCGGCTGGTGGTGATCTCGCCGCGTTCGGCCGCGTCGCGCACGCCGCAGCCGGGCTCGTGGCGGTGGCTGCAGTTGTGGAAGCGGCAGGCCCCCATCGCGGCGGCGTAGTCGGGCATCAGGCCGGCCAACTGCTCGGGCGCAATCTGGCGCAGGCCGAATTCCTGGAAGCCGGGTGAATCGATCAGGGCCGCGCTGCGCCTGTCGTCAAGCCAGAACCACGTGGTGGTGGTGGTGGTGTGGCGCCCGGCGGCCAGCGCCACCGAGATCTCACCCACCTGGGCCGCCGCACCGGGCACCACCAGGTTGATGAGCGTGCTCTTGCCCATGCCGCTGGGCCCCAGCACCAGCGTCACGCGGCCGGCGAGATGCGGCGCCAGCCGTGCGGCCGAGGCCTGCGGCTCGGTCTTCAGCGCCAGCTCGATCACCGGCACGCCCATTGCCACGTAGGGCGCCAGGCGTGCGCGCGCGGCGTCTGCCGACGGCAGGTCGGTCTTGTTCAGTCCGATCAGGGCCGGGATGCCCGCGGCCTGCGCCGCAATGAGCGCCCGCGTGAGCTGCGACTCGCTGAACACCGGCTCGCCGGCCACCAGGATCAGCAGTTGATCGAGGTTGGCCGCAAACGATTTGGTGCGCCACTCGTCTTGCCGAAAGAGCAGGTTGCGGCGCTCCTCCAGGTGTTCGATGACGCCGCCGTCGCCGGTGGCCTGCCAGCGCACGCGGTCGCCCACCACCAGGTCGCCGTCCTTGCGCCGGCCCTTGCCGCGCGGCGTGCACATCACGCGCTCGCCCTCTGGCGTTTCGACGACGACATGGCGGCCGTGCGCGGCCACCACCAGCGCCACGTCCAGCGGCGCCGCGTGTTCGCGGATCGACGTGGCGGCCCGAGGCGTCAAGGCAGCAAGGCGTCGACCTTGGCGGCGCAGATGAAGTCGTTGATCGAGATGCCGCCCACCGAGTGGGTGTTGAAGCGCACCGTGCAGCGCTTGTAGCTCACGGCCAGATCGGGGTGATGGTCTTCGCCGTGGGCCACCCAGGCCAGCGCGTTCACGAAGGCCATGGTGCGGTGGTAGTCGGCGAA
>JANPMR010000291.1:0-15990 GCA_031427055.1 Rubrivivax sp. | reverse complement strand
TGTTCAACGTGCTGGTGGGCACACCCTTCGCCGATCTGCCGGCATGGGTGGGGGCGTGGGCCAAGGTCGACCCGGCGCTGCTGTCCATTGCCGACATCAACAAGGACGGCATTTTCCAGCTCGGTGAAATGCGCATCGGTGGCGACATCATCGTGCTGGCCACCCCCGAGATCGCCGGCCTGCCTTACGTCATCTCGGGTCTGGTGGCAGCAGGCGGTCTGGCCGCTGCGCTGTCCACCGCCGACGGCCTGCTGCTGACCATCGCCAACGCGCTGAGCCACGACCTGTACTACAAGATGATCGACCCCAACGCGCCGACCTCACGCCGGGTGATGATCTCCAAGGTGCTGTTGCTGGTGGTCGCATTGCTGGCGGCCTACGTGGCGTCCTTGAAGATGGCCGACATCCTGTTCCTGGTGTCTGCTGCCTTCTCGCTGGCCGCCGCGGGCTTCTTCCCGGCGCTGGTGTTGGGCATCTTCTGGAAACGCGCCAGCAAGTGGGGCGCTGTGCTGGGCATGTTGTCGGGTGTGTCGATCACGCTTTACTACATGATCACCACGCACCCGTGGATGCGTGGCCTGTTCAACGTGACGGACCCGATCGCGGACTACACCTGGTTGGGCATCCTGCCAATCTCGGCTGGCGTCTTCGGCGTGCCGCTGGGCTTCGCGGTGATCATCATCGTGAGCCTTGTGACACCCGCGCCGAAGCAGGAGATCCAGGAACTGATAGAGCATGTGCGGTATCCGAACCTGAACACCTCACGCGCCTGATCGCAACTGCTTGAGAGGGGCCGCGTCCGCAAGGGCGCGGCCCTTTGCCTTTTTCGGCTGCGCTTTCGGCATTGATCCATGTCAGTTCGCTGCCTTGCAACGGCAGCGGCAGGCGCCGTAGCATCGCTGGTATCGCCGAACGGTGGTGACCTACCAATGGCCTCGAACACCCCGCTCAATGCACGTTCACGCTCGAGCAGCCTGATCGGCAACTTGCGCAGCGAACTGTTGCGTGCGCTGCCGTTCTCGCAGATGCGTGCGGACCATGTGGACGCCTTCTTGGCCGGCGCATCGCAGGTCTGTTTCGCGTCCGGCGAAGTGGTTCTGGAGCCCGCCAATGGGCCGGTCGGGGCCCTGCTTTGCATCTGCCAGGGCAGCATCACCGGCCGCCACGGGCTGGCCGAGACGGGCGGGCCGTTCGAGTACGTCGCCGGCGACCTCTTCCCTGTAGGCGCGATGTTGGGCCAGCGCGCCGTCAGTGCCACCTACACCGCCAACGAGGACACGTGTTGCCTCAGGCTGGCGGCTGATCGCGTGCGGCACCTGGCCGAGGCCAGCCCGCCCTTCGCCGACTTTCTGAACGGCCGCGTCATGCAATTGCTGGAGCTGTCGCGGCGCGCCATGCAGGCCGCGTGGTCGTCGAAGACGCTGGCCGAGCAGTCACTCGAGGCGCGGCTGGCCAGCTTGCCACAGCGCCCGCCGTTGGCGGTGCATCCGGCCACGCCGCTGGCACAGGCGCTGGAGCGCATGCACGCGCTGCGCGTGGGTTCGGTGCTGGTGGTGGACGACGCCGCGGTGCCGCTGGGCATCCTCACACGCTATGACATCCTGGGCCGCGTCACGCTGGTGCAACTGCCGCTGGACACGCCGATCGGCGACGTCATGACCACGCCGGTGCACACCCTTGGTGTCGAGCACACGCTGCACGACGCCGCACTGCTGATGGCACGCCACGGCGTGCGCCATCTGCCGGTGACTGAGCACGGCAAGCTGGTCAACATCGTTTCCGAGCGCGATTTGTTCGCGCTGCAGCGCCTGTCGCTCAAGCAGCTGAGCACCGAACTCCGCGGCGCGCGCGATGTCGCGACGCTGCAGCATCTGGCAGGCAAGATCCGTCAGTTCGCGGGCAACTTGTTGGGGCAGGGCGTGCAGGCACGTCAGCTCACCGAGCTCATCAGCGATCTCAACGACCGCCTCACGGGGCGCCTGCTCCACCTGGTCGCGGCACAGCGCGGCATGGATCTCTCCGCTGCCTGTTGGTTGAGTTTTGGCTCCGAGGGCCGCGGCGAGCAGACGGTCGCCACCGACCAGGACAACGGGCTTGTCTTCGCCAGTGCCGACGCCGCGGCCGACCGGCCGCGCTGGCTGGCGCTGGCGCTCGAGGTCAACGAGTCGCTCGACCGCTGCGGCTACCCGCTGTGCAAGGGCGGGGTAATGGCCAGCAACCCCGAGTGCTGTCTCACGCTGGATGAATGGCAGCAGCGGTTTGCCAATTGGATCGAACACGGCGCGCCTGAAGATCTGCTCAAGGCCAGCATCTACTTTGACTTGCGCCCACTGGCCGGCAATGTCAATCTCGCGCAGGCGCTGCATGAGATGCCTGCGCGTGAAGCGGCCCGCGTGCCGCGCTTCCTCAAGCAGATGGCCGCGAACCTGTTGCGCTCTCAGGTGCCGCTGAACTGGCGCGGCGCGCTCGACTCGCAGCGCATCGATGGCCGCGAGGTGCTCGACATCAAGCGCCAGGGCACGGCGCTGTTTGTCGACGCGGCGCGCCTGTTCGCACTGGCCCAGGGCTCGTCGGCGCTGGGCACGCGGGCCCGATTCGAAGCGGCGGCGCCATCCATGCATGTGCCAGCGCAAGAAAGCGCGGCCTGGGTCAGCGCCTTCGAGTTCCTGCAGATGCTGCGACTGCAGGCGCAGATTGGCGGCGCGACCATTGACCCCACCAACCCCAATCTGATCGACCTGGACGCGCTCAATGAGATCGACCGTCGCATGCTCAAGGAGACGATGCGCATCGCACGCCGGCTGCAGCAGCGGGTCGAACTTGACTACGGCCGCTGACGCACGCTGGCGGCAGAGCTGAGAGGCGCCAGCGCCACGGCTGGCCGCCGCGAGCGATCAACGACAATGGCCCGCATGAGCGATGACCCGCGCCGCGTCTTTTGGTCGCGCACGCGCCGCCTTACAGGCGTACTGCTGGCGGTCTGGCTTGTGTTGTGCTTGCTGGGGCCCTGGTATGCGCGTGATCTCAACAGCCTGCATCTGATGGGCTTTCCGCTTGGCTTCTGGCTCGCCGCGCAGGGCTCGTTGGTGATCTTCCTGGCCCTCATCGTGATCTACGTCGTGGCCATGGATCGCCTGGAGGCGCTCTACCTGGCGCAGTCCGAAGCACGCGCCGACGCAGCGTCGGCCATCGAGTGAACGACGCTCAGCCTGCAAGGCGCGCTGGCGCTGCCGTGGACTCGCGCCGCGTCGGCCGCCGCTACGCGCTGTTCGTGGTGCTGTTCGCGATCACTTTGGCGCTGTTGGCGCTGGCCGAGGGGCTGGGCTTGCCGCGTGGCTGGATTGGTGCGGCATTTTTGGTGGTCACGGTGGCGGCCTATGCCTTCATTGGCTTTCTCAGCCGCACCGCCGACGAGGTGGAGTACTTCGTTGCCGGGCGCCGCGTGCCGGCCGTGTTCAATGGCCTGGCCACGGCGGCCGACTGGATGTCGGCGGCCTCGTTCCTGGGCACCGCCGGCGTGCTGTACCTGCACGGCTTCGCGGGCCTGGCCTACATCCTGGGTTGGACCGGCGGCTACTGCCTGCTGGCAATGCTGCTGGCGCCCTACCTGCGACGCTACGGTGGCTACACGATCCCGGACTTTCTGGGCGCCCGCTATGGCGGCCACCTGCCGCGCCTGGTGGGTGCCGCGGCGTCGATCGCCGTGTCCTTCGTCTATCTGGTGGTGCAGATCTACGGCGTCGGCCTCATCACCGCGCACCTCACGGGTTTCGGCTTCGAACTGGGTATCTTTGTCGGTCTGGGCGGCGTGCTGGTGTGCTCCTTCCTGGGCGGCATGCGCGCCGTCACGTGGACGCAGGTGGCGCAATACCTGGTGCTGATCATTGCCTACCTGGTGCCGCTGACCTGGCTGTCGGTGCAGCAGAGTGGCAGCCTGCTGCCGGTGCTGTCCTATGGCACGCAGTTGCAGCAAATTGCTGTGCGCGAGCGGGTACTTGTCGCAGATCCGGCAGAGCGCGAAGTGAGCCGACTGATGGGCGAGCGCGCCATCGCAGCCGAACGCAAGCTGCTCGACCTGCGCGCTGCCATGGCCGCCGACGCCCAGGCGATGCAGCAACGCGTGGCGCGCCTGCGCGCCGACAACGCGCCACTGGCGCAGATCCAGCGCGCCGAGCGCGAGTACGCGCAGCGGCCGCGCACCGAAGCGCAGGCACGCGCGCTCTACGAGCGCGAGTTCGAGCGCTCGCGGCTGCACGCGCTGCCGCTCGCCGGCATGCCAGCGCAGACGCTGCCCTACGCAGCAGGCGACCCGGCAGGTGACGCCACGGAGCAGGCGCGCTACAGCAAGGCGCGCGCCAATTTTGTGGCCCTGATGCTGTGCCTGATGATGGGCACCGCCGCCATGCCGCATCTGTTGACGCGCTTCTACACGACGCCATCGCCGTCGGCCGCGCGGCGATCGGTGGCCTGGGCGCTGCTGTTCATCATCTTGCTCTACGTGGCCGCGCCGGTGCTGGCGGTGATGGTCAAGTTCGAGGTGCTGCACCACGTCGTGGGCCTGCCCTTCGAGCAGTTGCCGCAGTGGATCAGCCGCTGGTCCAAGGTCGACCCGGGGCTGCTCACCGTGAGCGACGTCAATGGCGACGGCCTGGTCCAGCTGGGCGAGATCTTCCTCAGTGGCGACATCATCGTGCTGGCAGCGCCCGAGATCGGCGGGCTGCCTTACTGGGTGACCTGCCTGGTGGCGGCCGGCGGCCTGGCCGCGGCGCTGTCCACCGCCGATGGACTTTTGCTGACCATCGCCAATTCGCTTTCGCACGACATCTACTTCCGCGTCTTCCGGCCCAAGGCCCGCGCGGTGTCGCAGGTCATCGTCTCGAAGATGCTGGTGATGGGCGTGGCCTTGCTGGCGGCGCTGATTGCCGCGCTGAAGATCACCGACATCCTGCAGTTCGTGTCGGCGGCGTTCTCGCTGGCCGCGGCGGCGTTCTTCCCGGCGCTCGTGATGGGCATCTTCTGGCGCCGCGCCAATCGTTTCGGTGCGGTCGCTGGCATGCTGACCGGCCTGATCGTCTGCGGCGGCTACATGACGCTCAACCTGCCCATCCTGCGCCGATTGCTGAGCGTGACGACGCCGCTGGAGCAGACACAGTGGTGGGGCATCGACGCCGTGGCGGCGGGCGTTTTCGGTGTGCCGATGGGGCTCGCCGCATTGGTGTTGGTCAGCCTGTTGACGCGCTCGCCAGACGCCGCGAGCGCGGCCTTTGTGGATCGGCTGCGCGTTCCGGCGCCCGACGAGCGTTGATCGTCGACGGCGGCCTTGGCCGCGGCCCCGATCCGCGGACCCGAACAGGTCGAACGGTTCGACCTGCGTGCTAGAATATTGGGCTTTCCTTGCCGCACCTGCCATGTTGACGCATCGGGGCGGCTTCCACACCCGTTGCTCTGGGTCGTCCCCGGGGCCGGAATCCACAAGGAGTGTTCATGCGTCACTATGAGATCGTTCTGCTGATCCATCCGGATCAAAGCGAACAGGTTCCGGCCATGCTGGAGCGTTACAAGACCCTGGTCACCGCGGGCGGCGGCAAGGTGCATCGCGTGGAAGATTGGGGCCGGCGCCAGCTGGCCTACATGATCCAGAAGCTCGTGAAGGCGCACTACCTGTGCCTCAACATCGAGTGCAGCAATGCCGTGCTGACCGAGATCGAGACCGGCTTCCGCTTCAACGACGCCGTGCTGCGCCACCTCACGGTGTCCAAGCCCAAGGCCGAGACGACGCCCTCCATCATGATGAAGGCGGTCGAGCGCGAAGAGGCTCGCAAGGAGCGCCACGAGGCCACGGCCTGAGGCCAGAGCCGACTGCGGCCCGTGCCGCTGGCGCTAGGCGATGAACCGATTGGTTCTTGCCGCGACGCTGGTGGAGCGAGCAGCGATGCGTTACACCCCCGCCGGTTTGCCGGCCCTCGATCTCGGGCTCAAGCACGAGTCCGAGGTCACCGAAGACGGGCAACCCCGCAAGGTCTCGATGGAGATGCGAGCGGTGGCCATCGGGGTGATCACGCAAGAGCTGCTGCCGCTCGAGCTGGGAACGGAGTGTCTGTACGCAGGCTTCCTGACCAGCACGCGCAACGGTCGTGGTCTGCTGTTCCATATCACCTCGGTCGAGCCGCAAGCCCGCGCCGAACCCATCCGGATAGATTGATTTCTCTAGGAGCTGACTATGCCCCCGCCACGTGGTAAAGGTCGTTTTTCCAAGGACAAGCGCCCCAAGCGCAACAACCAGTCGCTGCTGTTCCGCCGCAAGCGTTTCTGCCGCTTCACCGTCGCCGGTGTCACCGAGATCGACTACAAGGAGATCGACGTGCTGCGCGACTTCGTGGGTGAGAACGGCAAGATCACGCCGGCCCGCCTGACCGGCACCCGCGCCTACTACCAGCGCCAGCTGACCACCGCGATCAAGCGTGCACGCTTCCTCGCGCTGCTGCCGTACTCTGACCAGCACAAGGTCTGAGGAGACACACCATGCAAGTGATTCTTCTTGAAAAAGTCGCCAAGCTCGGCGACCTCGGCGATGTCGTCAAGGTCAAGCAGGGCTACGCACGCAACTTCCTGATCCCGACCAAGCTGGCGCGCCGCGCCACCGAGGCCGCCATCAAGGAATTCGAAGGCCGCCGCGCCGAACTTGAAAAGGCGGCTGCCGCCAAGCTTGCGGCTGCCCAAGCCGTGGGCGAGCAGCTCGCCGGCAAGACCGTGCGCATCGCGCAGAAGGCCGGCGTCGACGGCCGCCTGTTCGGCTCGGTGACCAACGCCGACATCGCCGAAGCATTGACGAAGGCTGGCACGGCCATCGCCAAGTCACAGGTCCGGCTGCCCAACGGCCCGCTCAAGACCGTGGGCGAGCACCCGGTGTCGGTGGCGCCGCACGGCGACGTCGTCGTCGAAGTGACGGTGCAGGTGGTCGCTCAGATCGACTGACGCCCCACGCCGCTTCGTGCCAGGAGGGCCGGCTTTTGCCGGCCTTCTTGCCTTCTTGCCGACCACATTGCACAGGCTCCACACCGGCCATCCACAGGTTTGCCCACACGGCGGTGTAACAGCTTGAGTAATCCCTATTGGTGGACCGCTTTCCTGCGTTTACTGTCGATCCCATGAACACCTTGATGGACCCGCGCGACAGCGCACCACAGCGCGACGACGAGATTGCCCGGCTGCGTGTGCCGCCGCACTCGGTGGAGGCCGAGCAAAGCGTGCTCGGTGGCCTGCTGCTGGACAACCTGGCCTGGGACCGCGCGGCCGAGACGCTGGGCGAGAGCGATTTCTACCGCTACGAGCACCGCCTGATCTACGGCGCCATCGCCGCGCTGGTGCAGCACAGCCGGCCGGCGGACGTCATCACCGTCTTCGAACAGCTGCAGAGCCTGGGCAAGGCGGAAGACAGCGGCGGCCTGGCCTACCTCAATGCGCTGGCGCAGAGCGTGCCCAGCGCGGCCAACATGCGCCGCTATGCCGAGATCGTGCGCGAGCGCGCCATCCTGCGCAAGCTGATCGCGGCCAGCGACGAGATCGCCACCAGCGCGTTCAACCGCGAGGGTCGGGCCGTACCGCAAATCCTGGACGAGGCCGAGAGCAAGATCCTCAAGATCGGCGAAGAGGGCTCGCGCCAGCGCCAGGGCTTCCAGGGCATGAATCAGCTCGTGGTGTCCTTGCTCGACCGCGTCAACGAACTGGCCGAGAACGGCGCCGAGGACGTGACCGGTGTGCGCACCGGGTACTACGATCTCGACAGCATGACCGCGGGCCTGCAAAAGGGCGACCTCATCGTGCTGGCGGCGCGGCCGTCGATGGGCAAGACCGCGTTCGCACTCAACATCGCCGAGCACGTGGCCGTGAAGGAAGAGCTGCCGGTGCTGGTGTTCTCGATGGAAATGGGCGCCTCGCAACTGGCGCTGCGCATGGTGGGCGCGCTGGGCCGCATCAACCAGCAGCACCTGCGCACGGGCAAGCTGGCAGATGACGAGTGGAGCCGCTTGGCCGAGGCGGTTGAGAAGCTCGGCAAGGTGCAGATGTTCATCGACGAGACCGCGGGCCTCAACGCCGGCGAGTTGCGCGCCCGCGCGCGGCGTATGGCCCGCCAGTTCGGCGGCACGCTGGGGCTGATCGTCGTCGACTACCTGCAGCTCATGAGCGGCAGCGGCGGCAGCGATGAGAACCGTGCCACCGAACTGGGCGAGATCTCGCGCGGGCTGAAGGCCCTGGCCAAGGAGTTGCAATGCCCGGTGCTGGCGCTGTCGCAGCTCAACCGCAGCGTCGAGACGCGCACCGACAAACGGCCGATGATGAGCGACCTGCGCGAGTCGGGCGCCATCGAACAGGATGCCGACATCATCATGTTCATCTACCGTGACGACTACTACACCAAGGAAGCCAGCAAGGAGCCGGGTGTCGCCGAGATCATCCTCGCCAAGCAGCGCAACGGGCCGGTCGGCACGGTGAAGCTGGCCTTCCTCAAGCCACTGACGAAGTTCGACAACCTCGCGCCGGGCAGCAGCGGCGAGTACTGACGACACGGGCTCCAGCGGGCGAAATGAGCGGGCGGCAAGAGCCGGCTGCAGCCTTGCCGAGGGAAGTGAGACTGTATATATTTACAGTATGCACCCCGAACCGGACCGTTCGACCCGCCTGGATGGCGTCGCCCCTGCGACGCTGGTGTTTGCACCCGCCGCCGCACTCAAGGGCCGCGGCACGGTGTGGGCCCTGGAGCATCGTTTCAGCACAGATTCCCGGGCGGCGTTTGACGATGGCTGGGGCACGCTCGAGCAGGCAGCGTCCGAAGACCACACCGCGCCCGGCACGCAGGTCTTCGAGGAAAACGCAGGCCGCATCCTGTCGGGCAACGACTCGCCCGACATCGGCTTTGATCTCTCGATCAACCCTTACCGCGGTTGCGAACACGGCTGCATCTACTGCTACGCGCGCCCCACGCACAGCTATCTGAACCTGTCGCCCGGGCTGGACTTCGAAACGCGCATCGTGGCCAAGGTGAATGCGGCAGAACGCTTGCGCGAGGCGCTGTCGGCCAAGGGCTATGCGCCGCTGCATCTCAACATCGGCTCCGTCACCGATGCCTACCAGCCGGTGGAGCGCCGCCTGGGCATCACGCGCGCGGTGATCGAGGTGCTGGCGCAAGCCCGCCACCCGTTTTCGATCATCACCAAGTCGAGCCTCGTCGAGCGCGACCTCGACCTCATCGCGCCCATGGCCGCGCAGCACATGGCCGCCGTTTATGTGTCGATCACCACGCTGGATGGCGTGCTGGCGCGCAAGCTCGAGCCGCGTGCAGCGGCACCGCAGCGCCGGCTGCGCACGGTCGAAGCGCTGGCCCGCGCGGGTGTGCCGGTGGGCGTGAGCGTGTCGCCGATCATCCCGTTCCTCAACGAGCCCGAGCTCGAGCGCATCTTGCAGGCCGCCGCCGATGCTGGCGCCAGCCGTGCCTTCAGCATCGTGCTGCGCCTGCCCTGGGAGGTGAACCCCTTGTTCCAGAACTGGCTCGAGCAGCATGTGCCCGAGCGCGCCGCGCGCATCATGGCCCGCGTGCGCGAGATGCGCGGCGGCAAAGACAATGACGCACGCTTTGGCAGCCGCATGACGGGCCAGGGCGTCTGGGCACAATTGCTGCGCCGTCGCTTCGATGCCGCCTGCGCGCGGCTCGGGCTCAACCGGGAGCGCATCGAACTCGATCTCACTCAGTTCCGGCCGCCCGCCAGGACGCCGGGGCAGGGCGAGTTGTTCTGATCTCCGGCGCGGGGTCAGCGCCTCAGTACAAGGCCGCCAGCCGAGCGGTTGCTGCGCCGCACACCGGCGATGTGCGTGCTGGGCGCGCAATAGCGATGCGCCAACCCGGTGGCCGTGGCCTTGAGTGTCTCGATGTCGTCGATGCGTTCATGGTGCCGCTTGGCGACCAGCCCAGCCATCTCGATCAACTTGGCATTGCCGGTGGTGCGGCCGTGGTGCAGCAGCGTCTCCACAGCCGTCTTGGGCTGGCCCCGCACGGCGTGGTTCATGGCCTGCTCGGCAATCCGGTTGATGCTCGCGTGGGCCTCGCGCACCCAGGCTGACGCGGCTTCCTGGTGCTGCACCGCCGCCACCAGCACCTCGGTGGCCGCCTTGGACACCGAGAACCGGCTGGCCACCTTGCGCACGGCGGCGGCGTACTCGGTCTCGTCGACTCCAAAGCGCGACAGCCGCGACCACATCGACAGGGTGTTGGTGGCCGTCTCCATCTCGAAGTCTGGGCGCAGTGCGCTCTCGATTTCCTCACGCGCAAACTTGATGCCGATTGCCGTCTTGCCGTTGTGCAGCGAGATCAGCGCGTTGGCGTAGTTGGCCATGCGCTTCAGGCGCACCGACTGCGGGTATTGCTCGGCAAAACGATGGATCACGTCTTCGGCCATCACCAGGCCCTTGCCGTCGTGTGCGTCGAAGCGCAAGAAGGCCAGCAGCATCATCGACAGCACGTCGAACAGCCGCGACTTGCTGCCCAGCTGCCAGGTGCGCTCGAGCATGTCGATCGCGGTCTTGGACTCGCCGGCGTAGAAGCTCAAGGTGCCCGCATGCTGCAGGCGAAGGATGCAGCTCGGCGTCATCGTGGCCGCCGTCTTGTAGGTCTCGGTGGCCTCGGCAAGCTGGCCCTGCTCCATCTGCACCTTGCCCAACACGTCATAGGAGTCTGCAAATTGCGGCGCGTCGCCGATCAACTTCTCGAGCGTTCGGCGGGCTTGCGTCACGTCGCCGTCGGCGAGTTGCACACGGGCGATTCCCAAGCGCGCCCAGGGCACGGTCTTGGCCGCGACGACCGCGTCGTAGAGCGCCTTGGCCTCGTCGTTGCGCTTGAGGCTCATCAGCAGTTCGGCGCCAATGCGGGCGGCGTAGAGCCAGTAGAGCTCATGCTTCTCAAAGCGTGCGAGACACAGGTCGGCTGCGCCCTCGAAGTCCTTGGCCTCGATGGCTTCGAAGATGTCCTTGAGCACGCGCTTGCGCTGGCGTGCCTCTTTCAGGCGGTCGAACAGGGTGGCGGCCGAGAAGGGCTTGACGAGGTAACTGTCGAGGGCGGCCTCGGCGGCCTCGGCCACCTTGGCGTAAGTGGCCTCGCCGGTGACCATCACGAACACCGTGGAGTAGGGCAGCAGCTGCTCGCGCCGCAGCTCTTCCAGCAGGTCTTGGCCGTTGACATCGCTCTGGTCGAAGTAGTAGTCGCAGACGACGACGTCGAAGCGCCGGTGCTCCAGCATGTCGCGTGCATCTTCGATGCGGCTGGCTTGCTTGACGTTGGCGAAGCCCATGCCGCGCAGGTTTTGCGTCAGCACGCTGCGAGAGGTCGGGTTGGCGTCGACCACCAGCGCGCTGTCCTTGACGACCTCGCGGTCAAGCAGTAGCTGCATCGGTCCTGTCCTCAGCGCGAACGCGCAGTTGCAAACCGCCGGGCGAGCGCCCGGAGCGCTGGATCCCGGCGATATGGTTCATCGCAAGACAACTGCGTTTGAGCGTGGCCGCGGCGCGGGCCACCAGCGCTTCGGCATCGGGCAAGGTGGCGGCGTGCCGGCGGGCGATCAGACTGGCCATTTCGAGAATTCTTGAATTCAGTGACTGTTCACCAGCTTCGAGCAGACGATTCACCGCGCCTTCGGGGTCGCCCTTGAGCGAACTGTCCATGGCCTGTTCGGTCAACGAAGCCAGGCGGGCCTGGGCGCGGCGGATGACGCCCAGCGCCGGCTCTTCGCGCCGCGCCGAGGCCACGAGCACCTCGGCCATGGCCTTGGAGACGCAAAAGCGCATGGCGATGCGGTCGATCACGGCCTCTTGCTCCTCGGCCGGCAGCAGGCCGGCAGGCATGCGCGCCGATACCGCCAGCAGCATGTTGGCGGCCTCGAGGTCAAAGTCGTTGTCGCCGGCCTGCTGTGCCAGCGTGCCCAGCGTGCGCGCCGCGCTCTCATGCATGCCGCCCGCAAGCCCCACCAAGGCGTCGGCCGCCTGGCCGAAGCGGGTCAAGCGGCGCGAGTTGGGAAATCGCTCGCGGTAGCGGGCAAGCTGGTCGCGCATCGAGCTCACGCCGGGCTTGTCGCCCTTGTCGTAGCGCAGGATGGCGATCAGCAGCAGGCTCAGGGCATCGAACAGCTTGGACTGCACACCCAGGCCCAGCGCGCGCTCGAGCAGGGTCAGTGCATCGTCGCCGCGGCCCTGGAAGAAGGCCAGGGCACCCGCGTGCTGGACGCGCAGCAGGCAACCGGGCGTGATCTCGGCGGCCTGGCGGTAGGCGGCCAATGCGCCGTCAAAGTCGCACTGCTCGACCAGGATGCGGCCCACGAGATCGTGCGCGTCGGCCGAGGTCGGATCGTCGGCGAGCACACTGGCGATGGTCTTGCGCGCCTGTTGCACGTCGCCGGCCGCGATCTCGGCCCGCGCCATGCCCAGCCGCGCCCAGATGGCCTGCTTGGGCTGGGCCAGCTTTTCGAACACGGTGCGGGCGTCCTGCGGCCGGTTCATCCGCATCAACAGCTCGGCCACCAGTCGGCCGCAATAGGTGGCGTAGCTCTGCCCGGCCTGGAAGCGCTTGAGCGCGCGCGCCAGGGCCACTTCGGCCTCACCGGCGTCCAGGGCCTTCAGGATGTCGGCCAGCTCGCGCTTGCGCTTGCGCGCCTCCACCAGGCGCTCGGCGAGCACCGCGCCCGAGTAGGGCCGTATCAGGATGCCGTCCAGCGCCGCTTCGGCGGCTTCGAGGACCTGGTGGTAGCTGGCCTTGGAGGTGACCATCAGGAACACCGTGCTGTGCGGCAGCTGGTTCTCGCGCCGCAGTTCGTCGAGCAGGTCTTGGCCGTTGTCGTCGCAACCCTCGAATTCGCGGTTGCAGACGACGATGTCGAAGGTCTCGCGCTCGATCATCAGGCGCGCTTCCTTGACGCGGCTGGCCGAGGAAACATGGCCGACGCCGGCATCGCGCAACTGCGCCGCGGCCACGCTGCGCAGCATGGCATTGCTCTCGACCAGCAAAGCCCGGGCGAGGTGAATCTCGCGGTCGATCACGGCGCCACCCCCGACGAGACGGCGGCGGTCGGCGATGCGCTGGAATAGGCGGTCGGGGCGGGCATGTTCAGGCGGGCCCGAAGGAGCCCACCCGGAGTATCGGCAGCCGGGCGGGCTACTTGAACAGGTCCTTGACGCGGTCGGTCCAGCTCTTGGCGTTGGGCGAGTGGCGGTCGCCCGACTTGCGGAAGGCTTCGTCCAGCTCCTTGAGCAGCTTGCGCTGGTGCTCGGTGAGCTTGACCGGTGTCTCCACCGACACATGGCAATACAGGTCGCCCGGATAGCTCGAGCGCAGGCCCTTGATGCCCTTGCCACGCAGGCGGAAGGTCTTGCCGTGCTGGGTGCCCTCGGGCAATTCGATCTCGGCCTTGCTGCCCAGCGAAGGCACCTCGATCGCGCCGCCCAGTGCCGCGGTCGTCAGGCCCACTGGCACCGTGCAGTGCAGGTCGTCGCCGTCACGCTCGAAGATCTCGTGCTGCTTGACGCGGATCTCGATGTACAGGTCGCCCGCCGGGCCGCCATTGGTGCCGGGTTCGCCGTTGCCGGCCGAGCGAATGCGCATGCCTTCGTTGATGCCGGCCGGGATCTTGACCTCCAGCGTCTTCTGCTTCTTGATCTTGCCGGCACCGGCGCAGGTGACGCAGGGCTCGGGGATGATCTTGCCGGTGCCGTGGCAATGCGGGCAGGTCTGCTGGATGCTGAAGAAACCCTGGCGCATGTGCACGGTGCCGGCGCCATTGCAGGTGTTGCAGGTCTTGGGGCTGGTGCCGGGCTTGGCGCCGGTGCCGTGGCAGGTCTCGCAGCTGTCCCAGGTGGGCACGCGGATCTGCGTGTCCTTGCCGTAGGCGGCTTCTTCGAGCGTGATCTCCATGGCGTAACTGAGGTCGCTGCCACGATAGACCTGCTGGCCACCGCCCGCGCGCCGCGCGCCGCCTGCACCGCCGAAGACGTCGCCGAAGATGTCGCCGAAGGCCTCGGCAAAGCCACCGAAGCCCTCTTGCCCGGGCCCGCTGCGGCCGCCCATGTTGGGGTCGACACCGGCGTGGCCGTACTGGTCGTAGGCGGCCCGCTTTGGCGCGTCGGAGAGCATCTCGTAGGCCTCCTTGGCCTCCTTGAATTTCTCTTCGGCCTTCTTGGCGTCGTCGCCCTGGTGGCGGTCGGGGTGGTGCTTGCCCGCCAGGCGCCGGTAGGCCTTCTTGATGTCTTCGTCGGTGGCGTTCTTGGCCACGCCCAGGATCTCGTAGAAGTCGCGCTTGGCCATGAAAACTCTCGAATGCCGTTAAACAGAACCGCCGCGCCAGGGTGCGGGCATCTACCCGTCACCTCGCACGCGGCGAGACAGGCCATCGGGCCGTCAGGCCCGATGACTCAGCCCTTCTTGACTTCCTTGAAGTCGGCGTCCACCACGTTGTCGTCGACGGGTCGGGCCTGCTGCGGCTGTTGCGGGGCTTCGGCACCGGCGGCTGCGCCTGCCGCGGTGGCGGCCTGCGCCGCTTGCGACTCGGCATAGACCTTCTCGCCGAGCTTCTGGCTGGCCGTCATCAAGGCTTCGGTCTTGGCCTCGATGGTGAGCTTGTCGTCGCCCTTCATGGCGTCGTCAACATCCTTGAGCGCCGCCTCGATACCCGCCTTCTCGGCGGCGTCGAGCTTGTCGCCATGCTCGGCAAGGCTTTTCTTGACCGAGTGCAGCATCGCGTCGGCCGCGTTGCGCGCATGCACGAGCTCGACCTTCTTGGCGTCCTCGACGGCGTTGGCTTCGGCGTCTTTCACCATGCCTTCGATCTCGGCCTCGCTAAGCCCCGAGTTGGCCTTGATGGTGATCTTGTTTTCCTTGCCCGTGGCCTTGTCCTTGGCGCCCACGTGCAGGATGCCGTTGGCGTCGATGTCGAAGGTGACCTCGATCTGCGGCAGGCCGCGCGGCGACGGCGGGATGCCCTCGAGGTTGAACTCACCCAGGCTCTTGTTGCCCACCGCGACTTCGCGTTCGCCCTGGAAGACCTTGATCGTCACCGCCGGCTGGTTGTCGTCTGCGGTGCTGAAGGTCTGCGCAAACTTGGTCGGGATGGTGGTGTTCTTCTTGATCATCTTGGTCATCACGCCGCCCAGGGTCTCGATGCCCAGGCTCAGCGGTGTGACGTCGAGCAGCAGCACGTCCTTGCGTTCGCCGGCCAGCACCTGGCCCTGGATGGCCGCGCCCACCGCCACGGCCTCGTCGGGGTTGACGTCCTTGCGAGGCTCTTTGCCGAAGAACTCCTTGACCTTTTCCTGCACCTTGGGCATGCGCGTCATGCCGCCGACCAGGATGATGTCGTCGATGTCGGTGAGCTTGACGCCCGCGTCCTTGACCGCCACGCGGCACGGCTCGATGGTGCGCGCCACCAGTTCGTCCACCAGGCTCTCGAGCTTGGCGCGCGTGAGCTTGATGTTGAGGTGCCGCGGGCCCGACGCATCGGCCGTCACATAGGGCAGGTTGACGTCGGTCTGGGTGCTGTTGGACAGCTCGATCTTGGCCTTCTCGGCGGCCTCTTTCAGGCGCTGCAGGGCCAGCACGTCCTTGGTCAGGTCGACGCCTTGCTCTTTCTTGAACTCGGTGACGATGTAATCGATGATGCGCTGGTCGAAGTCTTCGCCGCCCAGGAAGGTGTCGCCGTTGGTCGACAGCACCTCGAACTGCTTCTCGCCGTCGACATCGGCGATCTCGATGATGCTGATGTCGAAGGTGCCGCCGCCAAGGTCGTAGACGGCAATCTTGCGGTCGCCCTTGCCGTGCTTGTCCAGGCCGAAGGCCAGCGCCGCGGCGGTGGGCTCATTGATGATGCGCTTGACTTCCAGGCCGGCAATGCGCCCGGCGTCCTTGGTGGCCTGGCGCTGGCTGTCGTTGAAGTAGGCCGGCACGGTGATCACGGCCTCGGT
>JANPMR010000290.1:0-1880 GCA_031427055.1 Rubrivivax sp. | reverse complement strand
TGTTCAACGGCGAGTTCCTCGTCAACGCGCAGGGCGAAGACGTGGTGGCCGGCATCCGCACACCGCAGCAGGTGTCGCTGGTGGGCTCGCGCCGCTGGGCCCAACTGGCGCTGGTGAGCGAAGACGACAGGCGCAGCAAGTACCCGTCGCTGGAAGAGCTGATGCCCGACCTCTACCGCCAGTTGCTGCACGCCGAGACCACGCTCGAAAACCACTTCAAGGACATGCAGGACCTGGAGTTCACGATCCAGCAAGGCAAGCTGTGGATGCTGCAGACGCGCAACGGCAAGCGCACCGGCGCGGCCATGGTGCGCATCGCGATGGAGATGTTGCAGCAGGGCATGATCGACGAGAAGACGGCGCTGCTGCGCGTGGCGCCAGACCGTCTGAACGAGCTGCTGCACCCGATCTTCGACCCCAAGGCGATGAAGGCGTCCAGCGTGATCGCGCGCGGCTTGCCGGCGTCGCCGGGCGCGGCCACCGGGCAGGTGGTGTTCTTCGCCGATGAAGCCGAGGACGCGTCCAAGCAGGGCAAGGCCGTGATCCTGGTGCGCCAGGAGACATCCCCCGAAGACCTGCGCGGCATGAGCGTCGCCCAGGGCATCCTCACCGCGCGCGGCGGCATGACATCGCACGCTGCCGTGGTGGCGCGCGGCATGGGCAAGTGCTGTGTCTCGGGCGCCGGCGCGGTGCACGTCGACTACAAGGCGCGCACCATGACCATCGGCGACACGGTCTACCCCGAGGGCGAGTGGATCTCGCTCAACGGCTCCACCGGCGAGGTCTTTGCCGGCCGCATCGCGACCAAGGACGCCGAACTCAGCGGCGACTTCGGCGCGCTGATGACGCTGGCCGACCGCTACAAGCGGCTCGAGGTGCGCACCAATGCCGACACGCCCGACGAAGCCAAGGTGGCGCGCAACTTCGGCGCCACCGGCATCGGCCTGTGCCGCACCGAGCACATGTTCTTCGAGGGCGAGCGCATCAACGCGGTGCGCGAGATGATCTTGGCCGACGACGAGGCCGGTCGCCGCAAGGCCCTGGCCAAGCTGCTGCCGATGCAGCGCGGCGACTTCGAGGGCCTGTTTCGCGAGATGAGCGGCCTGCCGGTGACGATCCGCCTGCTCGACCCGCCGCTGCACGAATTCGTGCCGCACGACGAAGCCGGTCAGCGCGTGATGGCCACCGAGATGAAGGTCTCGCCCGGCAAGATCCGCATGCGGGTGGAAGACCTGCACGAGTTCAACCCCATGCTCGGCCACCGCGGCTGCCGTCTGGGCATCACCTACCCCGAGATCACCGAGATGCAGGCCCGCGCCATCTTCGAGGCCGGCCTGAACATGAAGGCCAAGGGCTTCGACGTGAAGGCCGAGATCATGGTGCCGCTGGTGGGTTCGGTGCGCGAATTCAACGCCCAGGCCGCGGTGATCCGCGCCACGGCGGCGCAGGTGTTTGCCGAGCGCGGCGAGACGCTGCACTACATGCTGGGCACCATGATCGAAACCCCGCGCGCCGCGCTGGTGGCCGAGAGCATCGGCCGGCAGGCCGAGTTCTTCAGCTTCGGCACCAATGACCTGACGCAGATGACCTTGGGCTTCTCGCGCGACGACGCTGGCAAGTTCTTGCCCGACTACCTGAAGAACGGCATCTACGAGCACGACCCTTTCCGCTCGATCGACCAGAAGGGCGTGGGCCTGCTGGTCGAGATGGCGGTGGCCAAGGGCCGCGCGGTGCGGCCGGACATCGAGGTCGGCATCTGCGGCGAGCACGGGGGCGACCCGGCGTCGGTGGCCTTCTTCCACCGCGCCGGGCTCGACTACGTGAGCTGCTCACCCTTCCGCGTGCCGATCGCCCGGCTGGCGGCGGCGCAGGCGGCTGTC